>PBLM01000018.1 GCA_002721775.1 Rhodospirillaceae bacterium
CATATGTCTAAAAAAGAAAGTCAGTAATAAGGTCCTGATATGACTGCCGTCAACATCAGCGTCGGTCATAATTACAACTTTATGGTATCGGATTTTATCAGGGTCCATTCCATTATTTTCAGGGCCACTATTGCCAACACCTGCCCCAATTGCTGTAATCAATGTGCCTATTTCTGCAGAGGACAGCATTTTATCAAGGCGTGCCCGTTCCACATTTAGAATCTTTCCCCGTAATGGCAGAATTGCCTGATTGGCCCGATCACGGCCCTGTTTTGCTGACCCTCCGGCTGAGTCACCCTCAACCAGAAACAGCTCTGACTTGGACGGATCTTTCTCCTGACAGTCCGCCAACTTACCAGGCAGGCTAGCTACATCCAAAACGCCTTTGCGCCTGGTCAGCTCGCGTGCTTTACGTGCAGCTTCGCGCGCCGCCGCAGCTTCATAAGCCTTGGAAACAATTTTTTTGGCTTCAGAAGGATGTTCTTCAAACCACTGGCCCAAGGCTTCGGCAACAGCCTGCTCAACCAGCGGCCGCACTTCAGACGAGACAAGCTTATCCTTTGTTTGTGAGGAAAATTTTGGATCAGGAACCTTAACCGAAATAATCGCAGTCAGTCCTTCACGCGAATCTTCACCTGTCAACTGGACTTTTTCGCGTTTGGCTATGCCCGTGTCCTGGGCATAATTATTCACAATACGGGTCAGTGCACCTCTGAAACCAGCCAAATGTGTGCCGCCGTCACGTTGAGGGATGTTGTTAGTGAAACATAAGGTGGTTTCATGAAAACTATCTGTCCAGGCCATAGATAATTCAACCCCAACACTATCTTTTTCTGTAATACTATGAATAGAATGATGAAGGGCCGTTCGTGATTTGTTTAAATAATCAACAAAAGCAATCAGCCCACCATCATAGTAAAATTCGCTGACCTTTTCTTCTGCCTTGCGGTTGTCAACCAGACGAATGCGGACCCCCGAATTCAGAAAGGCCAATTCACGCAATCTATTTTCAAGCGTTGCAAATTCAAACTCAACCAATGAAAAAGTCTCCGTTGAGGGCAGAAAAGTCACCTCTGTTCCACTTTTTCCGTTTGCAGGACCAATTTCAGCCAAGGGGGCAACGGATTCCCCATTTTCAAACCGCATAAAATGGTGGCGGTCTTCGCGCCAAATGTTCAGTTCAAGCCAGCCCGATAATGCGTTCACAACAGATACTCCAACACCATGAAGACCACCAGAAACCTTATAGGCGTTATTATCAAATTTCCCCCCAGCATGCAGTTGGGTCATAATCACTTCAGCAGCTGAGACGCCCTCTTCAGCATGGATTTCTGTTGGGATACCACGACCATTATCGGAAACGGTTACAGACCCATCACCATTCAAAATCACTTGCGTTATATCACAATGACCGGCCAGAGCCTCATCAATCGCATTATCAACAACCTCATAAACCATATGATGCAGACCAGACCCGTCATCTGTATCCCCAATATACATGCCAGGTCGTTTGCGAACAGCGTCTAGACCACGCAACACTTTAATGGAATCCGCGCCATAATCTTCTTCTTGCGGGGCCTCATCTGTCATTTTACTCTTTACCTCATTTACAAACAGTCAGTTTTATTGAAAAAGCCGGCCATGTGAGACGATGATAAATTGTGCCGTTTGACAAAGCGCTGAGAAGGCTTGTATGTCAACCCCACTATACCATACCTGACCCGATATATCAGAACACAGCGAAAACAATTCTGCTCGGCGCGCTGGGTCAAGATGCGCAGCAACATCATCAAGAAGAAGGATAGGTGGACGGCCAAGCCGCTTATCCTGAAGAACAGCATGTGCTAAAATCATGGCAATCGTCAGAGCTTTCTGCTCTCCTGTAGAAGCCAGATGAGCGCTCTGGCCCTTAAATGTCATTACAAGGTCAGTTTCATGTGGGCCTGGCATATGGCTGGCTTTTGCCAGACGGTTCTGACGTGCGGCATACAGAATGCGATCTTCTATTTCTATAGATGGCTGACCATCATCCAACCAATCAGCTGTTTGGCCTGTTAACTTAGCCCTCACCAGAGGAAAACTAGATTTGAGGTTTTGAGACTCACGGTTAATATCTTCGATAAGCGCAGTTCGTGTGGCTGATATCGCGACGCCCGTTTCAGCTAAAATTTTTTCAAGAGAAATGCACCATTTATCATCTACTTGACCATCTGCCAGCAAACGAGCACGTTCGCGCCACACCTTCTCATAGCGAGTAAGACGGCCACTATGTGCCGGATCAAACGCAATGGCGAGCCGGTCAATAAATCGTCTGCGTGCTGATGGTGAACCTATGAAAAGGCCGTCCATCTGCGGGGTCAGCCAGGACAACGTAACTACCTGCGCCAAATCAGCCTGTGCCGCATTTACACCATTTATTTTTACAGCGCGCCGAGCTCCTTCTGACTGGTCAGCAAAACAGCCCGTGCCAACAGATGTGACCCCTTGTGGCCCAATCAAGTCAGCAAAAACTGACCACGCAGGTATCGGGCAGTAAGCCTCTGTATGCTGCCGGTCAACCAGATAGGCTATTTCCTCACGACGAGCGCGCCGTAGGCCTCTTCCTGGAGCCAGCATAGAGACAGCTTCCAGCACATTTGTTTTCCCTGCCCCATTGGGACCTACGAGAACCACCGCATCGCTCTCAAGATTGAGATGAGCTATCTCATAGTTCCGAAATGTCTGCAAACGAAGCTTATTTAGCTTTGCATCAATATCTGTAGATAATCTGTTTACGTCATTGCATGACGCAGGCGAGCTAATGTCCTGCTGATCTTTACAATTTGATGCAACCTGTGGGCGAATCATCATCACCCATTCCCTGTGCAGCTTACAAATAAACTAGTTTTTTGGTTCATTTTTTCAGATACACCCGCTGTATCTAGACCCGCATTGGCATCAGCACAAATAAATTATTCTCATCCCCAGGCGTTGAAATGAGGCTTGGTGAGCCAGGGTCGGACAAAGCCATCTGCATAACATCACCTTCAATCTGCTGAGCAATCTCCAGCAGATAGCGCGCATTGAAGCCAATATCCAGATTGTCACCTGAATAACTGACTTCCAGCTCCTCAACTGCGCTTGAGGATTCGGGTGTACTAGCTGATAAGGTTAGCAGATTTTTGGATAGGCTGAGTTTCACGGATCTTGATTTTTCAGATGATATTGTTGAGACCCTGTCAACAGCAGCTGAAAATACGGCACGGTCAACACTAAGAACCTTGTCATTACCTTGCGGGATCACCCGTGTATAATCTGGAAACGAGCCATCAATCAGCTTTGAGGTTAGCCGGATTTGACCTAAGGAAAATTCAGCCCGTGTCTCAGACAGCTTTATATTCACTTCACCGTCTTCATTTTCAAGAAGCTTACGCAATTCGCCTACAGCTTTGCGAGGTAAAATAATGTTGGGCAAAGCATCTGCGCCTTGCGGCATACTCATTTGGGCTAAGGCCAGCCNGTGCCCATCTGTTGCTACAGCAGCNAATGCTCCTGANTCACTTTTGTGAAAATAAATGCCGTTCAAATAATAACGTGTCTCTTCGGTTGATATAGCAAAACGCGTTGTATCTATCTGATGCCGCATATCTGACGCTGTTAGTGCAAAATGAACAGGCAACTCACTGTTATTAAAAGCTGGAAAATCTTCAACGGGCAGNGTGGGCAGCGTAAAATTAGAACGACCCGCCTTAACAGAGACTGTTCCGTCTGCAACGATAATGGTCACCTCTGCCCCGTCAGGCAGTTTTTTAACAATGTCATTCAGCAGATGAGCCGGAACGGTACAGGTCCCATCCTGAACCACAGAACAGCTGACCTGTTCAGCAATATCCATTTCCATATCTGTTGCTGTTAAGGTTAACTGACCTTCTTTAGCTCGAATGACAATATTGGCTAAAATTGGGATAGTGTTGCGCCGCTCAACAACAGAACTTACGTGCCCGAGAGGACGAAGCAAGCTCAGCCTATCAATTGCGAATTTCATCGTGTTTTCTCTGATTTTATGATGGTAAAATTCAAGTACCCTATTTTGACACACAAAATATAGCAGTACAAATGAAAATGAACATACAACATGTGCCCGAAAGCATATGCAGATTTTAAGATCCCTTTAACTAGTGGGAATTGAAAAAAGTGTAGTTTCAATGATCAGCAAGAACTGATTTCAGTAGACTAACATCATCTGACAATTCCGTATCAGAGACCATCAATTCTTCCACCTTCCGTACTGCATGCATGATGGTTGTATGATCACGATTACCAAAACGTCTGCCAATTTCAGGATAGGACAAAGAGGTTAAGTTTTTAGCCAGATACATGGCAATCTGGCGCGGTCGGGCAATCTGACGTGATCTTCGCGCTGAAAACATATCGGCAACCCGGATATGAAAATGGCTGGCCACCTGCTTCTGAATCTCATCAACTGTGATACGTCTGCTGCTTGCCCGCAGCAAGTCTGCCAGTAACTCACGAGAAGTTTCAACAGTTATCTCGCGCCCCACAAGAGTTGCATGCGCAACAATGCGGTTAAATGCCCCTTCGATTTCGCGAATGTTAGACGTAATTTTGCGAGCAAGAAAATCAAGCACCTTGTCTGAAACATCAACACCCGATTTATCCCGGCGCGCCTGAAGAATACCAAGGCGCAATTCATAGTCAGATGGATGAATATCAGCCACCATTCCCCAGCCCAAACGTGAGCGAAGCCTTTCTTCCATGCCTGATAAATCTGTTGGTGACTTGTCTGCTGAAAGCACAACTTGACGGCCATCTTCAACAAGCGCATTGAAAGTGTGGAAAAATTCTTCCTGTGTTGAATCTTTACCAGAAATAAACTGAACATCATCAATCATCAAAACATCAACAGAGCGGAACTGTTCTTTAAATGACATCATATCCCGATAACGAAGAGCTCGGATAAAGCGATACATGAATTTTTCAGCAGACAAATACATCACTTTACGATGTGGTTGTCTGAAACTGATCTCCCAAGCTATAGCATGCATGAGATGGGTTTTCCCCAAACCCACACCACCATAAAGAAATAGAGGGTTATAGGTTGCCTCAGAACTTTCCGCAACGCGTTTGGCAATAGCAAAGGCAAGCTGGTTTGGGGAGCCAACAACAAAATTCTCAAAAGTCAGCCTACTGTCCAGTCCCTCAACATTGCCTGATGATAAAGAAGTTTTTACTGTATCTGAGTTAGCAGACAGACGCGGCGGATAGGACAAGCCGGGCTGTGAAGCATGTTGTGCTGTCTGAGTTGTTGATGATACTCGTTCCTCATCTTCCAACACAACATCAATAGCTTGCACTTGACCAAACTCCATTTTGGCTAACAATCTAAGCTTCTCAGAGTAATTTGTTAAAACGCGGTTACGTAAAAAAGATGATTCGGCCCGCAAGGTCAAAACGCCGTCATCAATAGACTGCATCACTAGGGGTTTAATCCACGCTTTCCACTTCGCTTCACCTAAATCTGCTTTTAGTTTGTGCGACAAACGCTGCCAGGACAAATGCATATCTGCAATGGATTCTCNGGCANTTCGTCCNGAATGAGCAGTAACATGCGGCCTGTNGTTTTCAGATTTCTTTTGCCCCTTCCATGCCTGNTCATATGTAGTAGCGNCTTCATCTTTTTCNGTAAAGTCAGACATTAATTTAATGGTCCCAGATCATTGCGGTGGGCAAGTTGCTTTTTTTGGAAGAAGACTCTATCGGNCACAAATTCCATCAGCCCTGCAAAAGATCGGTCTACAATCCATAGCCACGACCGTACCCTTATTTTGGTTACTGAGGCAAGCCGTCCACAGTCGAATTCATGCAAATATATTTTTAAAATTAGCAGTTTTTTAACTTGACAAAAACAGCTCTCAAAATTGCCAGTTTGATGGCTAAAATCTCATTTTTTCATTAAATAAAAGGGTTTAGCTTGTGCGAATCAAAGTTAACTTTAAAGAATAGTCGCTAACTGATAATCAAATGAGAGGCGCGGTGGTTGGTATAAAATCATATAAAAAAGGTGCACAACTGTGCACCTTTTTGTCAGCCATTATATCCTGCTCACCATAGCTCAACTTGGTGTCCCGACAATTTTTACCTGGGCAGATAAACGTGACATTTTGCGTGACGCTGTGTTTTTGTGCAGAACGCCCTTTGAGACGCCGCGCATCAGTTCAGGCTGCGCCTCTTTCAAGGCTATCTGAGCCGCTCCCTTATCACCTGAAGCNATGGCTGTTTCTACACGCTTCAAAAATGTGCGGATGCGACTGATCCGACTTTTGTTTATTTCAGCGCGATTCGCATTGCGGCGGATCCGTTTTTTTGCGGATTTATGATTTGCCATAAAATANTCTTCCCAAAAATTAAANAGNTTCNNANCGGGCTTATACGCTGNATTCANTAATGAAGTCAAGCATATTTGCTTGTTTTCAGCGAATTTCAAGCTGATTCGCAGCCTCAGGAAAAATTGTCATCCGCCACAAGAGCCTGCCCCCAATATCTATCTTTTCCAGTCTCAGCAGCTCATCACCTTTGAAAAACTGTCCGTCACGCTCTGTCCAGCCTAAAGCGGCCAGCGTACCTTGGTAAGATGAAAGAAGCTCCACATCAACTGCTTCTGTTTTAAAAAGCAAAACCAGAATGCGCCCTGAGGGCGCATCAAACGCAAAGCTGAGCTGCTCATCAACGATGAGACCTTCAATTAAGGGCACATCACTGAACCAAGCCGTCCGCTCAGCCGCCAATAGGATTGAGGAGGCTATAAGGCAAACAGCTAGGATGGCACTTAAAACAACTGTCCTACCAAGCTGTCGGAAAAGAGAGAAAGAAAAAATTACGAAACTGACATAAGACATAGGAAAAGAGTATGCTTAACGCTGGCAAGAAGGGCAATAAAAACTGGAGCGACCAGATTGAATAATTTGTTTTAACGTTCGGCCGCAATCCAANCANTCCCTGCCAGCCTTGCCATAAACACGAAGATTCTGAGCNAAATATCCNATATCACCACCAGGCTGTATATGGTCACGTAAGCTTGTGCCGCCCGCTTCAATCGCTTCAATGAGAACGGTCTTAATCGCCTTTGTCAGCCGCCGTGCTCGCTGGCCCGCAATGGTGCCGGCTTTCCGGCGTGGCGATATGCCTGCTCTGAATAATGCCTCGCTGACATAAATATTGCCAAGCCCGGCGATCAAGCGTTGATCTAGAAGGNCAGATTTAATCGGTGCTTTTCTGCCCTTCATTATTGATGTAAGCAAAATGTCTGTGAAGGCCTCTGAAAGAGGTTCTACCCCCAAGACTGACAANAGCGGATGCGTGTNAGTGGCAGCAGATGGGAAAAGGTCAAGATGCCCGAATCGGCGCGGATCTGAAAAAACGATCCATTTACCAGATGTGAACTCAACAGAAAAATGATCGTGTTTTGCAAAATTGGGCTTTTGGTCATAAAGCCTTATCGANCCTGACATGCCCAAATGAATCAGCAAAGTTTTGTCATCACTTAAATCGACCAGAATGTATTTACTACGACGCTTTGGAGCTGAACAACACCGGCCAAGTAGATGTTTATCTAGATGTTTAGGCAGCGGCCAGCGTAAATCGCCTCTGGTNAAACGGACAGATTTGATAGTCTGGCCCGAAATCATAGGCTCAAGGGCAGCGCGCACAGTTTCAACTTCAGGTAATTCAGGCAAGCTTCAGATTTCCCTTTTGCTACAGCTGTATTATATTAAGATAACTTTGGAAGCAGCAGTCTAAAAATCAAAATATCTACTAATTACATTAAAATGACTAGCCAACCGTATAAAATAAGAAGCGCAGGGGCCATTTATGAGCAATATACCTGAGACTGAATGGATAGATTTTGGCTTTGAAACCGTACCAGTTAACCAGAAACAGCCTCTTGTTACTAGAGTGTTTTCTTCTGTTGCGCCCACTTATGATATTATGAATGACCTGATGAGCGGCGGCGTGCACCGACTGTGGAAAGACGCATTAATGGATTGGCTGGCCCCCTCTCAGGGACAAGTTCTGGTTGACATAGCAGGTGGGACAGGTGATGTCGCGCTCAGATTTCTGAAGCGCGGCGGCAGTCATGTGCATNTTGTTGATATCAANCNACGATATGNTCNGNGCNGGCNANAAGCGNCGCGATNTNAANGCNTATTCAANCCAGCTTGACTGGACNGTTGCNAGTGCAGAAAANNTNCCNCTGNANACNGNNNCNGCNGANCGNGTNACNATTTCCTTTGGNCTNCGNAANGTGACCAACCGNGATNTNGTCCTNTTCGCGAAGCGTTACGCATCTTGAAACCAGGTGGCCGCTTCTGTTGCCTTGAATTTTCAGCTGTCCAGAATATGGCAATTTCCAAATTATATGATCTCTGGTCGTTTAATGCCCTGCCACAGCTAGGCCGGATAGTTGCACGCGACGAGGCATCATATCGTTATCTTGCCGAATCAATCCGCACATTTCCTGCACAGCATGACCTTGCCAGAATGATGTCAGAGGCCGGTTTTGCACAAGTTCGCTTCCGAAATTTGTCAAATGGCATAGCGGCCATCCACTCTGGCTGGAAACTTGATTGATGGCCGTGATTTTGGTTATTTGGCGGCTCCCCCGGATGGGCTTTATTCTGGGTAGAGCTGGTGTTTTAGGTCATTTATCAAAACTTGATCTTTGGCCTGCATGGCTGGCTAATCTGTTTAAGCTGATCAATTTTTTGATTGTGTCTCGCAGTGCCCGCACTGATGCAGGTCAGGCACTTTGTGAGGCGCTTCAGGCCCTCGGACCAGGCTTTATTAAATTTGGCCAGGCTCTTGCCACAAGAGCTGATCTGATTGGCCCTGAACTGGCCGGCGGGTTAGTGCAGCTTCAGGATAAACTGCCTGCTTTCAGTGGTCGATTGGCCCGCCAAATCATACAAGACAGTTCTGGCCAGTCGGTTGATGACCTGTTCAGCAGCTTTGACGATGTGCCTGTCGCAGCCGCCTCTATCGCCCAAGTTCACAAAGCACGGCTGCGTGATGGCCGTCTAGTTGCTGTAAAGATATTGAGACCTGACATCCACAAACAGATGCGCAGAGATGTCCGCTTTTTTAAGACTATGGCTCGTCTAGTTGANACCNTNNCCCCTGCCTTGCGGCGACTTCNNCTTGTCACNGCTGTTGANCANTTTGANTCAATTTCAGAAATTGAACTTGATTTGCGGATGGAAGCNGCTGCNGGNGGNAAATTNTCNGAGAATCTGGAAGCAGACAGCGGGATNNGGATCCCNTTCATTGATNTGGAGCGCACNAGNAGTTCTGTTCTGGTNACAGAATGGATTGATGGGGTGCGCATTGATGATGTCGCATGCNCTNNAAGCNGCNGGACATNATATNGANGAGATTACAAAAATAGCNGCGACNAGCTTTTTTAATCAGGTCTTCAGAGATGGTTATTTNCATGCTGACATGCATCCNGGGAATATATTTNTAACNGCTGACGGTACNCTTGTGCCNATTGATTTTGGCATTATGGGTCAACTTGACTTTTCAGACNGGCTGTTTCTNGCTNGATTATTGATGGCNATATTAGAACGNGACTATGACTATGTNGCCCNTCTTCATNATGATGCNGGCATGCTNTCTNAAAATGTGCCTCTNCCTCTATTNNCNCANAGNCTGCGNAGTGTTGTTGAGCCTGTNCTNGGNAAAGCACTNGGNGATATTTCANTNGGCNTTGTTNTAGGTCAAATTTTGAANATNTCTTCACATTTTNATATATCTGTTCAGCCNCAATTCAACCTTCTGCAAAANACAATGATNATGGCAGAAGGGGTGGCCCGCACGCTGAATCCAAANGCAGATATGTGGGATTTAGCCCGCCCGCTGGCGGAAAATTGGATGTCATCTGAAGTCACCTTCAAAACACAAGCCAGACGGGTTGGCCAAGACTTTTTACGTCTGTATCACGCTTTGCCAGCATTGCTCGACAGATTGGACCACTCTGAATCCGCCTCGCCGCCTCCGTCAAAACTGCCTTGGGTCATCATTGCTTGCCTGATGGCCCTTGTATTATTTAGTCATTCCGGTCTACAATAGACTCATTTTGTGAAATATTCACAAGAGTGTGAAAAATAGAGATGGCTATGTCTGATTTTGCAGATATATTTACTCAAATTATCCAAAAGCTTGGCGGCCGTAATGCTTTACAATCCTTGTTAGATGTTGGGCCAAGCGCCTTATCCAATTATATGCGGCGTGGTGAGTTGCCACGTGACAAGATGACAATTATCAACACGGCCCTGCGCGCAAAAGGCTGGTCTTTTGATATTGAAAAACTGCAGCTTCACCCCCTCACCACCCAAACAAAGAAACGGGTGTTGCTAATAATTACCGGTGGTATTGCCGCCTATAAGGGGCTTGATCTTGCCCGTCGCCTCATGGATAGAGGGTTTTCTGTGCGTGGTGTGATGACTAAATCAGCGCAAGAATTCATCACACCACTCAGCCTGTCAGCCCTGACCGGAGACAAGGTCTACACAGAGCTGTTTTCACTGACAGATGAAGCTGAGATGGGTCATATCCGCTTAGCCCGTGACACAGATTTAGTAATGGTGGCTCCAGCCACTGCTAATTTTATCGCCAAACTCAGCCATGGTCTAGCAGACTGCCTAGCCTCAACATTATGTCTGGCAACCAATGCGCCTGTCATGGTGGCTCCAGCCATGAATCCAAATATGTGGCATCACCCCGCTACCCAGTATAATTTGGCGTGTCTGCAACATCGCGGTTCGCAGATCATCTCACCGGTTAGTGGCGATACGGCCTGCGGCGAAATAGGGACAGGCCGTCTGGCTGAGCCAGTTGATATTGCCGATGCAGCGGTCCAGTTTCTTGAAGGAAACAGGGGCTGTCTTTCCGGTCAGCATGTGTTGATCACCTCGGGACCAACATATGAGCCAATTGACCCNGTCCGCTATATCGCCAACAGATCTTCTGGGAAGCAGGGCCATGCACTTGCTGNTGCNTGCGCAGCACATGGCGCACGCGTCACATTGGTAAGCGGTCCTGTCAACCTNCCCTGTCCTGCNAATGTGACTCTANTCAATGTGAANACAGCCANAGAGATGCATCAGGCTTGCCTTAGTTGCCTACCTGTTAATATCGCCATATGTGCCGCAGCTGTGGCAGACTGGTATGTTGTAAACGTTTCAGCACAAAAACATAAAAAACAGGGCCAAAAACAGTCAAAAATTGAGCTTGCTGAAAATCCTGATATTTTGGCCAGCCTAAGTCAAGCTGACAGCAGGCCTGAACTTGTCATTGGTTTTGCTGCGGAAACAGATCATCTGATCAGCCATGCGAAAGAAAAGCTGGCGAAAAAGAAATGTGATTGGATTATTGCCAATCATGTTTCTAATGATCCAGCGTTGTCAGTCTTTGGATCTGATCAGAACAAGGCAACCCTGCTCAAAGGGCCAGATACTATTGATTGGCCATATCAATCAAAACAGGCGCTTGCAGAACGACTGATTATAGANATTGACCATTGGAAAAAAGCGCATGATCATTCAACTGAAACAAAGTGAAGCGGCAGCTGACCTGCCTCTGCCTTCCTATCAGACAGCTTTATCTGCAGGCGTTGATCTGCAGGCAGCTTTGCCTAAAGGGACCTTGGAACTGCTCCCACAACAACGGTCAACAGTACCAACAGGCCTCTTCATCGCCATGCCAGAAGGAATAGAAGCTCAGATCAGGCCCCGTTCCGGCCTGACCTTGAAAACGGGACTGACTGTTGCAAATGCGCCTGGCACAATTGATGCTGATTACCGCGGTGAAATAAAAGTACTATTAATAAATTTAGGGATGGAGGCGGTTGCAATTTACCATGGCATGCGGATTGCCCAGATGGTTTTCAGCCCAGTACTGAAGGCCACTTTCCAACTAACAGACATGCTGGATAATACATCGCGCGGCGATGGGGGATTCGGATCAACCGGTCTTTAACACAAAGCCGCGCATCAGGATTCCGGGGAGTCATCATGATACTAACCGATCAAGAGATAGAACGCTATGCCCGGCAGGTGGTAATGCCAGAAATTGGAGAAACTGGCCAGAAGAAATTGCTAGACGCGAAGGTTCTCATTCTAGGCGCAGGCGGACTTGGCGCGCCGGTAATTGCCGGACTGGCCGGGGCGGGGGTTGGGCATCTGACTGTGATTGACGATGATGTAGTTGAGCTAACCAATCTGAACCGGCAAATAATTCATTCTATGGANCGGTTGGCAATGAATAAAGCTGAGAGCGCAGCCCTGTTTTCAAAAGCTTTAAATCCCCAAATTCAAGTCGATTCAAAAACAGTCCGGTTTAGTGAAAAAAATGCTGACACGTTGATCAAATCACATGATCTGGCTATTGACTGCTCAGACAACGCTCAAACACGCTATTTGGTGAACAGAACCTGTCAAAAACATAAGGTTCCGCTGGTCTCCGCCGGAGCAGTTAGAACAGATGGCCAGCTCACCTGTTTTAACCCAAATGTTTACAACAGCCCCTGCTTGCGTTGCATCTTCCCACAGACAGAACTTGATTATGACCAGGCCCCCTCTTGTTCTGTTGCCGGTGTTCTGGGATCAACAACCCTGGTAATGGGAGCACTACAAGCAGCAGAAGCAATAAAATTACTGACTCAAACAGGTGCAGCCTTGATAGGCAGATTACTGTTATACGACGGTCTGACTGCTCGCTTCACAGAAATCGACATATCAGCTGACCCGGCCTGCCCTGTTTGCGGCAAGGGCTAAAAGAGCTTCAACCTGCAAAGATTTGGCTCAGGACACCATCGCCGCGACGACCCTATCAGGTGGTGTGTGGCCATCTAGAAAAGTCTGTATATTTATTATGACCTTGTCACCCATAGCGTGGCGGCCTTCAATGGTTGCTGAACCAATATGCGGCAGCAAAACCACATTATTTAGACTTTTTAATGTATCCGGGATGTCCGGCTCATTCTCATAAACATCAAGACCAGCACCTGCGATGCCGCCAGACTTCAGGATTTCAGCCAAAGCGGACTGATCTACAATTTCACCTCTGGCTGTATTTACCAGATAGGCGTGACTNGGCATCAACGCCAGACGCTCAGCAGATAACAACCCTTCTGTTGCAGTTGTTGACGGGCAATTCACAGACACTATGTCAATTCGCCGCAGCATTTCACCCAAGTCATCCCAATATGTCGCTTCTAATTCTGCTTCTATTGATGGGTGAACAGTGTTCCGGTTGTGATAATGAATTGACATTCCAAACCCACGAGCACGACGGGCAATGGCCTGACCAATCTGGCCCATACCAATAATCCCCAAGCGTTTTCCATTAATACGATGACCCAGCATGCCAGTTGGTGACCAACCTGTCCATTCACCAGAACGAACCCGTACATCTCCCTCCACTATCCGACGGGGCACAGACAGAATTAATGCCATAGCCACATCAGCTGTATCTTCAGTCAAAACTCCCGGCGTATTCGTCACGGTTATACCTTTTGCCTTTGCGGCATGCAGATCAATATGGTCAACACCTGTTCCAAAAGAGGCAATCAGCTTTAGCTGGGACCCTGCCTGTTCTAGCATTCTCTTATCAATTTTATCTGTGACTGTTGGCACTAGGACATCAGAACGTTGCATGATTTCAACTAGCTGTTCGGCAGCCAAAGGCTGGTCATCTGAACTTAACTCAGCATCAAATAATTCACGCATCCGCGTTTCAACTCTGTCAGGCAGTTTTCGAGTTAAAATTACCTTTGGTTTCATTTTTGCCAACTTTCCAGAGGATGACATATCTGATATGTGAATTTACGGTGTTCTTTTGACCATAAAAAAGCTAAACTGTCGATGACACTTATCGCCTGTGCAAAGTTTAGCAGAAATATAGTTTGTATCAAAATTTAGCATCGGACCTACCCCTGAAAAATGTAGTTTGATTTTATGCGCCTGCCTCCATCATTTCCTTTTGCTGACCTGTTGAAATCACTCCCACACCATCTNAACTATCTGCCAGCATTGATTTTTTTAATTATTGGGATATCTGCCCAGTTAACAGTCCTGCCTGTGAATCAAGCCGCGGCCCTGGACAAAATTCATGTAGGCGCACCAGAAACCAAAACCGTTATACGCGGGTCAGGGCTGCCTGTACCTCGTTTTGTATCCTTGAAATCAGATGTTGTAAATATGCGTGTTGGCCCAGGCCATGAATACCCTCTGCAATGGGTATATCTGCGCAAGAACCTGCCTTTGAAAGTAATTTCAGAATTTGATGTCTGGCGTAAAGTTGTTGATCATGAGGGCGAAACCGGCTGGGTACATAGCCAACTCGTCTCNCTTAAACGATATGGTGTAATTATGAGTTCTAATGCTAAATTACGAGCTGATCCCAATCAGCAAGGCAGCGTAACTGCGATCGCAGAAGCAGGGGTGCTGATGGAAATTCAATATTGTAAGGGGCAATGGTGCAGGCTGGGTGTGGAAAATGCCAAAGGGTGGCTGGAGCGCCGCCAGTTTTGGGGTGTCTTGCCCAATGAAGAGCTAAACTGACCAGAAGATGACCACCAGTTNTGGTTTTTTCTGCTTATATGATCTAAAAGTGAAGGCATTAAATTATTGATAGGTTTGAATATGTCTCTGATTCATAAAAACGCCTTTACCTATGATGAGCTTATTTCCTGCGCAAAAGGCGAACTTTTCGGTCCGGGAAACCCACAATTACCTTTACCACCAATGCTAATGACAGATCGCATTACATCCATAAAGGAAACAGGTGGACAGTTTGATAGGGGCTACATTGAAGCCGAGCTGGATATTCATCCTAATTTGTGGTTTTTCCCCTGCCATTTTGAAGGTGACCCTGTTATGCCGGGCTGTCTTGGCATGGATGGCCTTTGGCAGCTGGTTGGCTTCCACCTTGGCTGGCTTGGCGGTCTGGGCAGGGGCCGCGCCCTGTCTGTAGGTGATGTAAAGTTTTCGGGGCAAATTCTGCCCACCGCTAGGCTGGTAACCTTNCAGCTTGATATAAAGCGCGTGTTGATGCGTCGGCTGGTCATGGGCATTGCAGATGGCCGAGTCTTGTGTGATGGCGATATTGTGTTTGAAGCAAACGATATCCGAGTAGGCCTTTTTAGGGCAGAAGGAACAGAAAAATGAGACGTGTGGTAATTACAGGTATTGGTATCGTCTCCTCTATTGGCACAGATGCCGATACAGTCACTCAATCAATCCGTGAAGCCAAATCCGGCATTGTCGCTGCCTCTGATTACACAGAGTTGGGGTTCCGCTCTCAGGTAAAGGGGGCTGTCGATATCGACCTGGCCGCACATATTGACCGCAAACAAATGCGNTTCATGGGTGAGGGGGCAGCTTATGCACTTATTGCCATGCAGCAGGCGGTTGCTGACTCCGGCCTAACCGCAGCTGAGATATGTAACCCTCGAACCGGCCTGATTGCCGGTTCAGGCGGGCCGTCAACAGCCAACATGCTGACCGCTTTTGATACAACTCGCGATAAGGGTCCAAAACGGGTTGGACCATATATGGTACCCCGCTGCATGTCCTCCACTGTGTCCGCCTGTATCGCTACATTCTTTGAAATCAAAGGGGTAAATTATTCCATTTCATCNGCCTGTTCAACCTCAGCTCATTGTATTACAGCTGGCACAGATGCGATTCGGTATGGCATGCAGGATATCGTGTTTGCNGGTGGGGGTGAGGAACTGCACTGGACATTATCTGTGCTGTTTGATGCGATGGGCGCAATGTCATCCAAATATAATGACACGCCAGAGCTGGCGTCACGAGCTTATGATGCAGACAGAGACGGATTTGTTATCGCAGGCGGAGGTGGCATGGTGGTTTTAGAAGATTATGAGCATGCCAAGGCGCGTGGAGCAAAAATCTATGCTGAGGTCGTCGGCTATGGCGCAAATTCGGATGGCCATGACATGGTGGCTCCGTCAGGCGAAGGCGCACAGCGCTGCATGAAACTGGCCCTGGACGGGTTCAACGGTGCCGGTTTAGAGCAGCCTGTAGATTATATCAATGCACATGGTACATCGACCCCGGTTGGCGATGTCAAGGAGCTGGAGGCTGTTCAGGCTGTGTTTGGCCCACGTGGCTATCTTCCTGTTGTTACCTCTACTAAGTCTCTTACAGGGCATTCACTTGGCGCAACAGGCGTTCAGGAGGCCATCTATACACTTCTGATGATGCAAAATAATTTTATTGGAGCATCTGCGAACATCATCACACCTGATCCAGCGATTGGGGATATTCCTGTTCCGCAAACCAGAATGGATAACAAAACAATTAATCTCGCTCTTTCAAACAGCTTTGGCTTCGGGGGCACCAATGCTACCCTAGCTCTGGCCAGAATGGCAGATTAGATAGGTTGTCAGCAAATAACTTTAAAAAGGAAAGCTGATGGGAATTCTGCACGGCAAGCGCGGCCTTATCATGGGCGTTGCAAATGAAAAATCTGCGGCCTGGGGCATCGCTGCGATGGCTGCAGAACAGGGTGCTGAGCTGAGCTTTACCTATCAAATTGAGGGGTTCAGAAAGCGGCTGGCTCCTCTGGCCTCTTCTGTTGGCTCAGACTTTCTCATTGCCTGTGATGTTGCGGAAGAAACAGCGGCACAGGAGACTTTTGCAGCTATCCGGAAAAGATGGGATACGCTGGATTTTGTAGTGCATGCCATTGGTTTTTCAGATAAGAGCGAGCTAAGAGGCCCTTATTATAATACAACACGCCAAAATTTTGAGCAGACCATGCTGATATCTGCCTTTTCTTTTACCGAAATTGCAGCTGAAGCGCGCAAGATGATGCCAAAGGGCGGATCATTATTGACCCTGTCTTATCTGGGAGGGGTGCGGACCACACCTAATTATAATGTGATGGGGGTGGCAAAGGCCGCCCTGGAAGCGTCAACCCGTTATCTAGCTGTAGATTTGGGCGGTGACAGTATCCGAGTGAACGCCCTTTCAGCCGGACCGATGCGCACACTTGCCGGTGCAGCAATTNGTGGTGCACGCCATATTTTCAGACATGCCGAACAACAGGCTCCCCTTCGCCGCAACCCCGGTATTAATGAAGTAGGACGGGCTGCTGTTTATCTGTTATCTGATCTATCATCCGGGGTGACTGGTGAAACACATTATGTTGATGGGGGTTATCACCATATCGGCGTACCTCACGAAACTGAATAAACACGACCACTGCCACAAATGATAAAGAGGCATCTGCGAGTAAAGATGTCTCTTTGTTATATTTTGTTTGGAGCAAGATTATTAATGAGCAGATTTTTCTTCTTCTTCCATGTCAGCACCTGTTTCCTGGTCAACCCGCTTCATGGATAGCTTAACCTTGCCACGGTCATCAAAGCCAATAACCTTGACTTTAACCATATCGCCTTCCTTGCAGACATCTGTTGTCTGAGCGACACGCTCATTTTTCATCTCAGAGATGTGAACAAGACCATCACGCGCGCCGAGGAAATTGACGAAAGCACCGAAATCAACAGTCTTTACAACTTTACCTGTATAAATCTCACCGAGCTCAGGCTCAGCAACAATTTCACGGATNCGCGCNAGAGCAGCGTCGCTTGATGCCTGACTTACAGCTGCAACAGATACACTACCATCATCTTCAATATCAATTTTTGCNCCTGTTTCNTCAACAATCTCGCGAATCATCTTGCCACCTGGGCCAATCACCTCACGGATTTTATCAACTGGAATTTTCAGTGTTGTAATCTTNGGCGCAGATTCAGCNAGNCCGTCNCGNGCAGCTGTNANAGCCTTNGNCATTTCACCNANAATNTGAATTCGCCCGTCACGGGCCTGNTCCAGCGCAATNTGCATAATTTCNGGTGTGATNGATGTAATCTTNATATCCATCTGCAANGCNGTAATCCCNNCATCTGTTCCGGCAACCTTGAAATCCATNTCNCCCAAGTGATCCTCATCACCCAGAATATCGGACAACACGGCATATTCATCGCCCTCTTTAATCAGGCCCATCGCGATGCCGGCAACAGGTCTGGCCAACGGCACACCTGCATCCATCAATGCAAGCGAAGTTCCACACACCGTCGCCATTGAGGATGAACCATTTGATTCGGTGATTTCTGAGACGATCCGAACGGTATAGGGAAACTCGTCCTTTGATGGCAGCAGGGGATTAATTGACCGCCAAGCCAATTTTCCGTGACCAACCTCACGCCGACCAGGCGATCCCACACGGCCAGCTTCACCAACAGAATAGGGCGGGAAATTATAATGTAGCATAAAACGCGCTCGGCTTTCCCCTGTCAACGCATCAATGATCTGCTCATCCTGCCCTGTTCCCAATGTGGACACGACAAGCGCCTGTGTCTCACCACGTGTGAACAAAGATGAACCATGTGTGCGCGGCAAAAGACCAACCTCAGCAACAATTGGACGAACTGTTTTTGTGTCTCGGCCATCAATACGCATGCCTGTTTTCAAAATGGAGGAACGGACAACATCTGCTTCCATATCTTTCATTAGGCCGCCAACCAGCACCTGATCAGCCTCTTCCCCAGCAACTTCCAGTGCCTCAGCTTTCACCTCAGCAACAGCAGCCTGACGTTCTGTTTTATCAGCATGCGCATAAGCAGCTTCAATCTTATCTTTGAGACTGACGAGGCGATCACGCAGATCAGCAGACTCTGGGACTTCTTCAGGCAGGTCACGTGGTTCNTTTGCNGCAACCTCAGCCAAATCAACAATGGCGTCNATAANANCCTGCATCTTCTGATGGCCAAATGTTACAGCNCCCANCATAACCTCNTCNGACANNTCTGATGCTTCTGATTCAACCATCAGAACGCCTTCTCTGGTGCCNGCAACAACGAGATCAAGAGCCGTATCTTCCATTTCTGAGAGCATTGGATTAAGGATATATTCTCCGTTTATGTAGCCAACACGCGCCGCCGCGATCGGGCCAAAAAATGGTACACCAGATAAGGTCAAGGCGGCAGATGCCCCCACAAGGGCGACGATATCCGGGTTATTTTCCATATCATGTGACAGCACAGTGCAGATCACTTGAGTCTCACATTTGAACTCCTTAGGAAACAGCGGGCGAATCGGTCTATCAATTAACCGGCTAACAAGTGTTTCATTTTCAGAAGGACGGCCTTCACGCTTGAAAAATCCGCCTGGAATTTTGCCTGCCGCGAAAGCTTTTTCCTGATAATTTACAGTCAGCGGAAAGAAATCTTGTCCTGGACGTGCCTTTTTTGCCGCAACAGCTGTACATAATACAGTTGTTTCGCCCATGGTCGCAAGCACACAGCCATCAGCCTGACGTGCGATCTTACCTGTTTCAAGCGAAATGGTTTTTCCGCTCCATTCGATATCTTTTCGAAAAATGTTGAACATTGATTTTTTCCTATTCTCAGTAAAAACAGTGAATTGAGAGATCAGAAGAAGAGCTAATTTGAGCAAAGAAGCAGTTGATCCGATAGACGTTTTGCTAAACGAAAATTTAGCTGCATAAACGGTGTCTTTACGTTTCTGCCTGCCAACCACTCCAAAACCTATCAAGGTCTGCCGGAGCGTTGCGGTCAGTTCACAATATCGGGACTTTGGGGACGATAGATGCAGGTGACACTCTGTCTGGTCAGCTGCCTGCCATTCTGGCGCCCGCAACGCTTCCTCTTGCGGTTCTGTTCTCTTCTCTTTTTGTTCAATTCGCGCTACCTATGACATGCCTGCAGGCGAATTGCAACAAACAATGTATATGCAGGCTGCAAAAATATGTGTGAAAAGAAAAGCGCCGGCTCTTTTTTGAGGAGCCAGCGCAAATTTATTTGTTTTTAGGATGCCGTCATTGACCAGCCCTTGCGCAGACTGGATCAGCGGCGCAGACCCAGCTTTGCAATTAACTCCTTATAAGCCTGGTCATCACCTTTGCGGATGTAATCCAGAAGGTGGCGTCTTTGACCAACCATTTTCAACAGCCCGCGGCGCGAGGCGAAATCTTTTTTATGTGTCTTCATATGCTCAGTCAGATATAAAATCCTATCAGTCAAAATAGCAACCTGAACAGCTGCACTACCTGAATCACTTGATGACTTACCGAATTCCAAGACTAATTCAGATTTACGCTCTTTCGTTATCGACATCATCTTCTCCTCTTTAGCGCACCTGTTTCCAGAAACAAATACGGTTAGTTCATAGATTTAAAACCCGCACAGGCGACACAATCCGATTTTCTAAGCGAACGAAAGCTATGGGACGCTTGCCAAACGCTGCCAGTCCTGTGACGGGAGCAGTTTGGTCACCATCCTTAGCTGCCACCAGAAACATTTGGCTGCGATCATCGTCCAAATCTAAGGTCTGTCCGAACCGCAGTTTTTGTGCTTCCTGTTCTGTTATGGCCAGAGCCGGGATGTCGTCCAGCACGGTCATAATAGGAATGACATAGTCATGCGCGCGCATATCATACACCCCCTTCTCAAAGAAATCCAGTTCTATTGCGTCTTCGATCTTAAAACGGCCAACGGCACGGCGCTGCAGAAACACGACATGTGCAGCAGAACCTAGCGCCCTGCCAATATCGCGTGCTAGTGCGCGGATATACGTGCCTTTACCGCACCGCACGGCAAATGTTGTCTGTTGGCCAGCGTGAACTGTGATTTCAAATTTATTTATCATGACCTCGCGCGAGTTTAACACGATATCAGCCGACTTATCTGATGGATTTCTCCTGTCCCGGGCAAGCACATAGGCCCTCCTGCCCTTAACCTTCACAGCTGAAAATATTGGCGGGACTTGTTGAATCAGACCCGTAAACTGAGGCAGAATAGCCTTGATTTCATCACCAGACGGACAATATTCAGACGTTCTGGTGATTTCACCTTCACTATCATCAGTCTGGGTTTCAGCACCCCATCTTACGGTAAACTGATAAGATTTTTCAGCTGTTGCCACATAAGAAATTGTCTTTGTGGCTTCGCCTACAGCAATTGGCAAAACCCCGCATGCCAAAGGGTCAAGCGTTCCAGCATGACCTGTTTTCGCCCCCCCAAAAAAACGTCTGATTATGCCAACTGCCTTCGCCGAAGAAAGCCCGACTGGCTTGTTCAAAACAATCAAGCCATGCGGAGTAGCCAGCTGCTGCGCCATAATACAGATCCGCTCTCTTATCCGTCTGTCTGAATAGAGGAAAACAGACGGGCCATGCGGTCAGCTGTATCATAGCTCTCATCTGCAACAAATTTCAAAACAGGCAGACGACGCAGATGCACTTTACTAGCTAAATGATGACGCAGCAGAGGGGCAACCTGGTTCAGGACAGGCAGGACTTTATCAATATTAATCCCACCCAATGTCATAACATATATGCGGGCATTGGCCAGATCAGGGCTGACAGAAACTTCTGATATTGTGATCGACACTTGGTCAAGTTCAGGAATATGTGTTTCCTGCCTAGCCAAAATTGCCGATAAATGATGACGCAAATCCTCACCTACTCTTAACTGGCGCTGGCTTGGTCCAGCTGACGCTGATTTTGATCTACGCGGCATAGCTTTTTCCCATCCGCAAGCAGGACTTATCTATTAGCCCCGAATATGTAATTAATCCAGTGTCCGGGCGACTTCTGTGATCTCAAAACATTCGATCATATCGCCTTCCTGAATATCGTAATAATTTTCAAAGGCCATACCACATTCCATGGATTCNCGNACCTCTTTTACCTCATCCTTAAAACGGCGCAGGGTTTTAAGCGAACCCTCATGAATAACCACATTATCCCGAAGCAACCTGACTTTACAGCCACGTTTGATNATCCCTTCAGTGACCATACAACCAGCAACTTTGCCAGATTTTGATACCGAAAATACNTGGCGGATTTCAGCGTAACCAATNAAATCTTCTTGGCTGTCAGGGCTGAGCAGGCCTCCCATCGCTGCCTTTACTTCATCGATCAGTTCATAAATTATGGAATGATACCGGATTTCAATATTATCGCGTTTCNCCAAATCACGGGCCTGCGGTATCGCGCGCACGTTAAAGCCAATTACCATCGCCTGTGACGCTGCAGCAAGAGATATATCCGATTCAGACAATGCTCCTACGCCCCCCGTCAGAATACGANCTTTAACCTGTTCTGTGCCCAGCTTATCCAACGCATTNCGAATCGCTTCCAAAGAACCATGNACATCGGTCTTAATAACAATAGGTAGTTCTTCTGCTTCACCAGCTGCAATCGCAGTCAACATCTGTTCAACTGACCCGCGGGCAGACACAGCTGCCTGTTTGTCTCTGATACGGCGCGAACGGTATTCTGCGATTTCACGCGCGCGTGATTCTGTTTCAACAACAGAAAATTGATCACCTGCCATTGGGGTGCCATTAAGGCCAAGAACCTCAACAGGCTGGCCAGGCAGAGCTAGTTTGAGTTGCTTGCCCTTATCATTTAACAAGGCTCGAACTCGACCTGATTCAGCCCCAATTACAAAAACATCCCCGACATGCAACGTGCCACGCTGAACAAGAACCGTGGCAACAGAGCCGCGTCCACGTTCTACTTTTGCTTCAACAACGGTGCCTTCTGCATCACGGTTCGGGTTTGCCTTCAGTTCAAGCAATTCAGCCTGCAACAAAATTGCTTCTTCAAGCTTATCAATACCTGAGCGTGTGTGGGCCGATACGTCCACACATAAGATATCACCGCCAAAATCTTCGGTGACAATTTCGTGTTGAAGAAGATCATTGCGAACCCGGCGCGGGTCTGCTTCAGGCTTATCACATTTATTGACAACAACAATAATTGGACAGCCTGCAGCTTTGNCATGATTAATAGCTTCGATAGTCTGTGCCTTGACTGAATCGTCAGCTGCTACAACCAGAACAACAATATCTGTTGTTACAGCGCCGCGAGACCGCATTTCAGTAAAAGCCTCATGACCAGGCGTATCAATAAAGGTAAACAGATTACCGGATGCCGTTTCAATCTGATAAGCCCCAATATGCTGCGTAATTCCACCCGACTCACCTGCTGCCACATCAGTTGCCCTAATAGCATCGAGCAGGCTGGTTTTTCCATGATCAACATGGCCCATAACAGTGACTACAGGTGGACGTGGCTTTAAATCAGCCTCATCATCTGGCGCACCTGTTAGCCCGTCTTCAATATCTGATTCAGACACGCGCTGAACACGATGCCCAAATTCCATTGTTACNAGTTCAGCCGTTTCAGCATCAATTGTCTGAGTTACAGTGGCCATAATACCCTGTTTCATTAGTTCCTTGACAATGTCGGCAGCCCTTTCAGCCATTCTGTTAGCTAATTCCTGAACTGTGATAGTGTCCGGGATCACGACATCACGAAACTGTTTGACCTGTGGTTGGTCTTCACGCATCCTTGCTTTTTCTCGCTGCCGGCGAACAGANGCTAACGATCGTTGTCGCGAATCACCCTCCGATAAAGCCTGTGATATTGTCATTTTTCCTGTACGGCGACGATCTATATTACCGCGTTTTTGATTTGCAGGCCGGCGCGGTGCTTCTGCTTCCTCCAGCCGGCGCCGTCCACGCAGTGGAGTGTCTTCACGAACTGGAAGGGGCGCTGTTAAGTTCACATCCCTTTCTTTCACACGGCTTCGCGCCTGACGCTGGGCATTTTCAGTTGCTAGCCTTTCCATTTCAGTTTGACGAATAGCTGCAGCCTTTTTTTCAATTTCAGCAAGTTCAGCCATTTCAGCGAGGCGNCGGGACTGATGCGGATCGATAACTTTATTGGCAGCTTCTTTTTCTTCATCATGTTCTTTTAACTTGCCGCTTTCAGCCGATTCTAAATTTGTCTTTGACAACCCTTCTTGAAGTACTTTAATTCTGTTGGCCCGTTCTGCTGCCGTGAGGCGGTCATCAGCTTGCACTGACGTTTCAACCACCCCTTCATTAGGCGCAAGTGTCTCTGGCTGCGCAGAGGGGGCGGCGCGCAAAGCTGGATTCGGAACACGTTTGCGTCTGACTTCAACCTGCACGTTTTTGCCACGACTTGCCGACAAGCCACCCCGCAGCGTCGTCTGATCAAGCCCTCCACCACCCAGTGTGAGTTTGCCACTTCCTGACAAGCTTAATTTTTTTGGCTTACTGTTTTTCTCGCTCATAAACGACCTTTCCAAATCAAACNTGCCCGCATTATAAGCCTCAAGGCTTTGAAAACCCAGCATGACTAAGCTGTGTGCTAGGTAATACACCTGCTTGNCACCAAAAGACAAGCATTCCGCGCCAACTATATTCCGTTATCGGCTTTTGCCACCCCTCGCCAGCGCCCTAATTCTATTCTTAACAGCGTCTCCAGCCGACGCTCCGCTAATGAAGCTGNTCGTAAAACCCCAGCATAGGCAACAGATGTCCTTCCTGAAATCTGGCCAAGCCAAGCAGAGGGAATGCCCTTTTCTATCCAGTNTGGCTGGCAGCTATTTATCAACTGCTGTGTCTCACGTGGGCTAGCATCATTAGCAATCAACAGTCCTGTCAGAAGAGCTTGACTGCGCAGCTTTCCACCCCCGATAACCAACACCCCGACCTTCCGCATTAAAGACAAACGCCCAATCAACTGATCAGCCAGACGTCGGTCCAAATTATCAAGAAAATTATCGCTGATTCGGACAGCCTGCTTCAGATGCCTGCTGAACCGATTGCCTGATATGGCATACTCTATGGTTACTCGCACTGCACTAACCCAGACACCGCGGCCACCAAGTTTATTGTCCGTATCAGCGATCAACTCGCCATCTGGCGAGGCAACAAAACGAATCAAATCTGCCTTGTCAGCGATCTTGCCTGTAATGATGCATTTACGCTGCGGTCCGGAAAGCGTGATGTTAGCCTTCCCCAGTTCTGGAATTGTATACGAAGATGACATATGTCCGTCCACCCAGAACCCCTCATCACTCAACTATCCGCAGCTTCAGCAGCTAAGGCTGGTGCTGTTTCAGTAACCGTTTCATCTTCAGTCTGCTCATCTGCAAACCAGTGCGCCCGGGCAGCCATGATGATATCACCAGCAACTGTTTCATCATCAATGCCNTGCTCACCTANNAGTCCAACNAGCTCTTCACTNTCTAATTCAGCCAAATCGTCTAGACACAAGACTCCATTTTCAGCCAAGGTCAAAATCATAGCAAGAGACAAATAATCAACCTCTTTCAGNTCATCCTTCACCTTCAGTTCAACCAAAGCGGAGGTGATTCGGCTAGTTTCCGCTTCAACAAACTCTGTTGCACGGTTTTGAAGTTCAGTGGCGATATCCTCATCAAAACCCTGCATGAGCGCAAGATCACTCACAGGTGTCAATGCGATATCATCAACAGAAACAAACCCTTCTGCTACCAGTAGATGGGCTATCACATCATCAATGTTCAATGCTTCAATGAAGCGCGTTGAACGTGTCTTAAATTCTTCCTGCCGGCGTTCAGATTCTTCTGCTTCAGACAAAATATCAATATACCAGCCGGTTAGCTGGGAGGCCAAGCGTACATTCTGTCCGCGCCGGCCAATAGCAAGGCTCAGTTGGTCATCAGGCACAACCACCTCAACACGCCCAGCAACCTCATCAACTACAACCTTCGCAACCTCAGCTGGGGCCAGCGCGTTCACAATAAAGGTCACCGGATCTTCAGAGAACGGAATGATTTCAATTTTTTCACCCTGCAATTCACTTACCACAGCTTGGACACGGCTACCTCTTAAGCCAACGCAGGCGCCTACTGGATCAATTGATGTATCCCGTGACAAGACAGAGATTTTCGCGCGGCTTCCAGGTTCTCTAGCAACGGCCTTAATCTCTATAATGCCGTCATATATTTCCGGCACTTCCTGAGTGAATAGCTTTGCCATAAATTCATTGGCGCCGCGGGAAAGAAAAATCTGGGGGCCTCGTACTTCCTCACGGACATCAACGATATAAGCCCGAACGCGATCGCCTTGATTGAGATTTTCGCGTGGGATCATCTCCTCACGCCGGATTACCCCTTCAGCACGGCCAAGATCAACGGTAATTGAATAACTTTCTGCGCGTTTGACTGTGCCCAAAACCACCTCACCAACACGGTCCTTATATTCCTGANATTGNCGCGCACGCTCAGCNTCNCGNACTTTTTGAGAGATAACTTGCTTTGCTGTCTGCGCGGCAATNCGGCCAAANTCAATAGGNGGCAATGGCTGGCGNAGAAAATCNCCAATNGNAAGACCGTGCTTTTCNCCTTCAGCCCCACTCATTTGGGTGGAATCGTCTTNCACCTNNTCAACAACTTCCGTCCANCGTTCNAGCTGTATNGACCCTGTTTTACGNTCNATCATTGCNCGGATGTCCCGATCATTNCCATATTTGGACCGTCCTGCCTTCTGAATGGCNTCTTCCATNGCCATGATGACCTCTTCACGCTCAATTGANTTTTCACGCGCAACGACATCNGCAATCTGCATCAATTCAAGTCCGGGAATTGAAGATGTGTCCATAAGTTNCTGCCTCTTCTTTCAGCTTNNNATCNATTTACTNATCAGNTTGTCTGAAGTGNTTTTTGNTTGCCTGGCTTTATNCGCCGGGCTTNTTGTTTNAACNTNGANTAATATTCNGCCGGGTCNANCTTTGCNGNATCAANATNTGAAAANGCAAANCTNNTNCGGCCTGTTCGTGTTTCNATTGTNATGNTNCCTNTNNNATCAATGCCAGTCAGGCGNCCCTTNAACCGCTTCTGCCCNTNCTGCATTTGNANNAATGTNACCTTCACCTGTTCGCCNGCGAAACGNGTGAAATCAGNTTCACGTGTTAANGGTCGGTCAATCCCCGGTGAACTAATTTCAAGTGTGTAGGCCTGTTCAATAGGGTCTTCTACATCCAGAACAGCAGCTAAATGACGACTAATTGCTTCACAATCCTCAACAGTCATATCTCTATCTTCACACGGTTCCGCCATAATCTGCAGCGCGGCTCGTTGGGCTTGTGCGCCGCCACTTGAAAATTGAACGCGCACGCAGTCAAAACCCAAGGTTGATAGGGCAGGTGTGATCAGTTTTTTAAATTTTTGTACGTTCATTTTCAGATGTAAGTTTCTCGTGTTTATACCAAAAAAATGCAATAAAAAAGGTAGGCTTCTGGCCTACCGGATTTCTACGTCGGATTTACTGACTAAAATTATAAACCTAACTTTGAAAAAATGCAAGCAAGGGTTGCCAACTAGTTGCGCTTAAAATCAAACCAGCTGGATGCACGTCCTTCACTTAAGCCCTTTAACATGTAGCGCGTTTGTGGCCAATCAGACGGACGTAAACGCCAATCCTCGGCTGATTGCGCCGTCCAGCAGAATGCCGAATTACTTAAAACTTCAGCCAGCAACCATGATTTTGCTGCAGGATGATCGCTGGCAAAACGCAAACTGCCNCCNGGNTTAAGACAAAANGCCAGNNTNTCCANCATNGANGGANTGAAAATNCGCCTNTTGGCATGNCGNNTCTTTGGCCANGGATCAGGAAACATNACATATACAGATGTTANTGANGNTTNNGGNANATCATCCANNATCAGACGAACATCATCAGGCCAAATTCTAATATTCTNAAGATTTTGCTCNTCAATATGGCGCAGCAGNCTGACAATGCCNTTAATGAAAGGTTCNGCNCCNATAAAGNCTGNATNTGGNCTNGCTTTAGCAAGAGCNGNCAAATGNTCACCNCCCCCAAATCCNATTTCAAGNGATAAAGAGGCANTTNGNNNCNCNGGGAAACATGCNANTANGCTNNCCNNNGTGTGTGGACCNGCAGGCAGAACAAATTTTGGCAACAATTCATCCAACCTTTTTTGCATGGCTAAGCTGAGTGGCCGGCCTTTGCGACGGCCATAAAAACGAGGGGGCTGTTTTGTGTCCTTCACANCATATCTCTTAAGATGAAGCCTCTAGTATTTTTGATCGGATTAACCTATTGCCTCCCGAAGACTTTCAGTTAAATCTCTTGCCTCCCAGCTAAATGACCCTGGACCGGCTTCTCCTGCAATACGGCCAAAATGGCCATAGGCGGAACTTGGCACATAAATTGGGTTGTTCAAGCCGAGATGTTTGCGGATTCCGCGCGGGGTCAAGGCCATAACCTCGCCTTCTGTCAGAATATTTGCCAATATAGAGTCATCCATCCGGCCTGTACTGTATGTGTTCACATAAACCGAAACAGGGGCGGCGACACCGATCGCATAAGCAAGCTGTATCGTACATTTTTCAGCCAGATCTGCTGCAACGATATTTTTGGCAAGATAACGAGCAGCATACGCAGCCGATCTATCAACCTTTGTTGGATCTTTACCTGAAAAAGCACCGCCACCATGCGGGGCTGCACCCCCATAGGTGTCGACAATAATTTTTCGGCCCGTCAGTCCAGCGTCACCATCCGGCCCTCCAATTTCGAACCGACCGGTTGGATTTATAAGAAAATCATCTTCACCAACCATCCACCCATCTGGCAAAATGTCCGCCACTACAGGGGTAATCAGCTTGCGGATATCCTGAACAGAGGCTCCAAATGCATGCTGGGTAGAAACAACCAATTTATCAACTCCCAGGATCGTACCATCATCATCATAGCGCAAAGTTACCTGTGACTTAGAATCAGGGCCTAAAATACTGTCCGTGTCTGCTTTGCGAACTAAGGCCAGATTTTTCAAGATCTGGTGTGAATAATGAATCGGTGCAGGCATCAGTTCATCTGTTTCGCTGCACGCATAACCGAACATCAGGCCCTGATCGCCAGCTCCTTCAGCCTTGCCTGAATTGGCATCAACACCCTGTGCAATATGCGCAGACTGTTCATGTAAATAATTTTGAAATTCAAAATGAGCGTGATGGAATTTTTCTTGCTCATACCCAATATCCTTAATAGCAGACCGCACGCTGCTTTCGATCTCAGCCATAACCTTATCAAGGTTATCTGCAGACGCTCTGACTTCACCCGCAAGAATAATTCGGTTAGTTGTGGCCAAGGTCTCACATGCAACTCGGGCTTCAGGCTCATACGAGAGAAACAGATCCAGGACAGTATCAGAAACCCTATCACAAATCTTGTCTGGATGACCTTCTGAGACTGACTCTGAGGTGAATAAATATGACATTACTCTTCCTTACACCATGCACACATGTTGTTAGTTTATCCACTCTTATTGCGACTTTGGTGAGAAAATTCAAGACACAAAGTCATAAATAAATAAACGAGCAAAAGCAATAGAGGAGCAACCATGCGAAGCTGCTTATAAACTGTTCCTTCTAAAGCTGCAGGCACAGGCGAATCAATCACGGCAGCGACCCCCAATTCAGAGCGCGAAAGCACACGCCCATAACCATCAATGACCCCAGAAATCCCTGTATTAGCAACTCTGAAAACAGGCAGCCCTTCTTCAATTGCGCGCATGCGTGCTTGTGCAAAGTGCTGATGAGGCCCTGCTGTTTGGCCAAACCAAGCATCATTGCTCAAGGTCAACAACGCGTCTGGCCGAAAGTGGTCAGCTGCAATAAAGTCAGGAAATATAATCTCATAGCAGATCAGAACCCGAAGACTACCAATATCAGGCACAATTACCGGCTGTGCAACCTGGCCTTGCTTTATATCAACTGACCCAGCTATGACATCGAGAAATGGTATACCACGGACAGGCACATACTCACCAAACGGAACTAAATGCTGTTTGTCATAAATCTGCTGCAGATGACCAGCATAGTCAAAAAATAAGACAGAATTAAACAGATTGCCTGCCTCATCACGGCGCAGGATTCCTGTGGCCATCCGCCTTGACGGGCCGGCGATAGCTTCTGCCATATTCTTGACCATCTCTGGCTCATGCGGCCAGACACTTGCCAAGGCTGCTTCTGGTAGCACCGTAAGTTGTGCAGAAGTTGGTTCTTGCTGCGCCAATGCNATCATCTTATCAAGGTGGAGTCCGCGCTGGTCAAAGTCCCATTTGTCCTGCTGAGGAATGTTCGGCTGAATCAGTCTGATAATCGGAGCCATTGCATCCATGTCTATTAAAGGTGGAAGTGTGCGAACGCGATCAGCTGATAGAATAAGGCAAAAAAGAAATGGGGTTAAGCAAGCATAAGCAAGACTAAATCTACGCTGCACAATAAGCACGGGAGCCACAATCACAGACAAAGCTATAAAGTTTAGACCATTCTGGCCCACAAAAGAGGCCCCCTGCGANAATAGCAGCGAGCCCAAAAATGCATGCGCTGTGACATTCCAAGGAAAACCTGTTAGCACAACCGAACGCAAATAATCAGCACAACCAAGACAGATGATAAACCCAATAAGGCGAATAGACGAGCTAGAGAAAACCCTAAAGGCGAATGCTGCTGCTNCTGCCCAGAATAAAGCCAGAAACAATGGAAACAGCAAACAAACAAAAGGTAGCAGCAACAGTTGGAGCCCCCCATCAACAAACAAAGATGAGCCAATCCAATATAAAGACGCCATAAACCAACCCCAAGAGGACAGTCCAACATATAAAGCGGCCTGCTGAGCGGTCAAAGCATTTGCAGCAACATAAAAAACGGGCGACAAGAACAATATGGCNGGCATAATGCCCGCGGGAGGCAGAGCCAGACTGGCGGCGATACCACCACATACGCAGAATGTGTACTTAAGCATCCGCAAAGATNGGCTTGTCACTTTCATTCTGCGCATTCAAGCCAGAAATTCGGACAATATTGACCCGCCGTGGATCTGAATCNAGCACNTCNAATTCGAGACCGCTTTCNTGAACAATTACTTCGCCACGCACAGGCACATAACCCGCTGTCGTGATCACAAGTCCGCCGACTGTGTCTAGTTCTTCACGCTCATCTCCATCAAGATTGATATTATAAAGCAGTTCCAAAGAGCTCAACTCAAGCCGGGCATCTGCAACAACACTACCNTCTGGTTCAACATCAACATGCGGGGCATCAGACTGGTCATGCTCNTCTTCAATCTCACCAACAATTTCTTCAACCAAGTCTTCGATTGTAATTAGCCCATCAATGCCACCAAACTCATCTACAACAAGTGCAAGATGGAGGCGCTTCAGTCGCATTTCCTGCAACAAATCAAGAAGACGTATGGAGGGGGAGACAAATAATACAGGCCTGAGGAGATCTGAAAGTAACGCCGGTTCACGATCAAGCGCATGTGCGATCAGATCCTTGATATGCAACATCCCTAACAGATCATCCATATTGCCTTTATGGGCAGGCACGCGGCTATGAGCCGCCTTACTGATCTGGCGAATTACAGACTCAAACCCATCTGTAATATCCACGGAAACAATATCCGCGCGCGGGACCATAACATCTTCAGCCGAAATATCCCGCAGACCTAGCATATTCCGAAGCAGCAGGCCTTCCTGACCATCAAACCCAGTGCCTTCTTTATCAATAAAAGTCTCAATCAGACCCGTGACTTCGTCACGTACCGTTATTTGTTTTTTAAAAAAAGGCCATTTTGGTATAAATTCAAACTTACTCATAAAGGGGCATCTCTGGCTTCAGCGGGCGTATAAGTAACATCCTGGTAGGGATCCGCTATTCCTATCTCTGATAAAAGATAAGACTCAATTTTTTCCATGTCAGCTGCCTCATCCTCAAGGATATGATCAAAACCCGCCAGATGAAGCAGACCATGTAGTACGAGATGGGCAATATGATCCTGTTCAGAAATACCAGCTGCTTTTGCTTCTGACATCACTGTCTCAAAGCCAAGAACCAGATCCCCCATAAACAGCCTGTCTTCAGTTAAAACAGACTGGTCGTCAGATGGGAAAGACAGAATATTTGTCGCACCAGATTTAGTCCGAAAATGCTGATTCAGTTCAGCTATTGTCAGATCATCTGTCCAAAGCACGGAAACCTCAATCGGGCCGGAAAACTTTGCGGGCAAATATCTAACCGCGAGGTCTATCAGTGTGATACATTTCACTTCACTACTGAATACACAACTAATCCAACGGGGATCAGAGAGATTGTGATCAAAATGATGATTATCAGCTGTAACCCAGCTGTGGTATGCATGATCAACTGCATCCGGACTGTCCGGTTCAGGATCTTGTTCAGCTGACGTCATCTCAACGGGATCGAGGGGCATAATCAGGAAGTCTGTGTTTATCATTCAAAATAAAATGAATTGCTCTTGTCATGTACATTTCTGAGACCCAAGTGTGGCGAGAACTTTCAGTTTTGTCTAGTCTCATATGCTTTCAGGATTCGGGCAACAACCGAATGTCTGACTACATCTTCTCCAGAAAGGCGTATTATGCCTATGCCTTTAACCAGTTCCAGTCTGTTCACTGCATCAGACAGACCGGATAATTGGCCGCTAGGTAGATCAATCTGAGACAGATCACCTGTGATAATCATTCGGGAATTTTCTCCTAGACGAGTCAAAACCATCTTCATTTGAACTGGTGTTGTGTTTTGCGCTTCATCAATGATCACAAAGGCATTAGTAAGTGTCCGCCCCCGCATGAAAGCAAGCGGGGCAATTTCAATCTCACCGCTGGCCAGCATCCGATCAAATTTTTCGGAAGGCATCATGTCATAAAGTGCATCATAAAGTGGGCGCAGATAGGGATCAACCTTCTCCTTCATGTCGCCGGGCAAGAAACCTAGCCGCTCTCCTGCCTCAACAGCCGGACGCGACAGAATAATTCGGTCAACCAGTCGCCGCTTCAGACAATCAACAGCCCAAGCGACCGCCATATATGTTTTACCAGTTCCCGCTGGCCCAAGGCCAAACACCACCTCGCGTGCCTCAAGCAGCTTGAAATAAGCAGACTGACCCGCAGTACGGGGATATATACTCTTTTTCCAGGTTGTTGCAAACACTGACTTATCAATTGGAGACTTGTCTGGGTCCACACCGTTTTCAGCTTGGCGCAACAGATCATCGACTAAAGTGGCACTCAACTCTGTACCAATAGCATGACTTGAAAGCTGGCGATAAAGACTTGTAAAGGCATGACTGGCTTTGTCTACATTTTTATGCTCACCTGCGATAGTGATTTGGTTGCCAAAACTGCTTAAGCCAACATGCAAAGCCTGTTCGATGCGGGCTAAATGACGGTTGTGCTGACCACAAAGCAGGCTAAGTCGCTCGTTGTCGTCAAACTCAAGACACACCTGCTTATGGCCAGCAGTATCGCTCACGCCACACTCTCTTCTGGTTTTACCTTTTCCGGAAGATCCGCGATTTCTGCCAAAAGTGAATGTTGTCTTGACTGTTTTACGGTAACAGTTACTATTTGGCCAACATTAGTTTTGCCACCTTCCAAATAGACAGACTGCATAAAGGGACTACGGCCTGTTACTTGACTAACACGGCCACCTTTTTTGTCAATTAATACGTCCATTTTCTGGCCTTCAAAGGTTTTGTTAAACGCCATTTGTTGAGAATCTAAAAGTTGTTGTAAGGCTGCCAACCTGTCTCCCTTAACCTTCTCATCAATCTGCAGATCATCTCCTGCAGCTGGAGTGCCTGGGCGCGGACTGTATTTGAAAGAATACGCAGAGGCATAACCAATATCATCAACTAGTTTGATGGTGTTTGCAAAATCACGATCTGTCTCGCCTGGAAACCCAACAATAAAATCACCAGACAGCGCAAGGCCGGGGTTGTAACTCCGCAAACGGTCAATTATCCTCCGGTAATCGTCAGCTGTGTGGCGACGATTCATCGCTTTGAGAATTCTATCTGAACCTGCCTGAACAGGCAGATGAAGATAAGGCATTAATTGCGGCACGTCACGGTGTGCCCTCATCAGATCATCATCCATATCCAGTGGATGCGAGGTTGTATAACGCAGTCTTGACAGGCCATCGATTTCCGCCAACTCACGAATCAGCCGACCCAGCCCCCAAACAGCGCCATCAGATGATACACCATGCCACGCGTTCACATTCTGGCCGAGCAATGTGATCTCTCTTGTCCCGGCCTTCACGAGCCGTTTTGCTTCTATGATGACCTGTTCAGCTGGGCGAGAAAATTCAGCTCCGCGCGTGTAAGGTACAACACAAAAGCTGCAGAATTTATCGCAACCTTCCTGAACAGATAAAAATGCTGCAGGACCTCTGGGGGCAGCTTCCTCAGGCAGAAAATCAAATTTCACCTCAGTTGGAAACTCAGTATCCACAACACTCAGCCGTGAGACAGGGTCAGCCTTAGCAACCAATTCAGGCAATCGGTGATAGGCTTGCGGGCCAACTACCATATCAACCCACGGTGCTCGCCTTGTGATTTCATCACCCTCTGCCTGCGCCACGCAACCGGCAACAGCGATTAGCATCTGTCGGTTTTGCTGGTCAGCTGCCCTATCTTTCAATTTACGTAAACGACCTAGCTCAGAAAACACCTTCTCAGAGGCTTTTTCGCGAATGTGACAGGTGTTCAATATAACCATATCTGCATCTTCAAGCGCGTCTGTTGGCATGTAGCCCGTTGGCCAAAGAACGTCCTTCATCCGCTCTGAATCATAAACATTCATCTGACAGCCATAAGTCTTTACAAAAAGTTTTTTCATTAACGCGTAGCATATCCCTTAAATCTGAGCTGAAGGCAAAGCGTTTGACGCTCGGACCATCCCGAAGTTATTTGCCTAGCCTTATCCCGATCGTCAAGCCCTTCAAGTCATCTTAATACCATCATGTTTTAGTCCGAATGGCGCTCAAGTATGAGCGAATCTATTGATTTTTTCTTTCGCTGGTAATAGTTAGGACGTTTTCCTACAAGTTCAAATCCTGCAGAACGGTAAAGTTTATAGGCGACTTTGTTATTAACCTCAACGTCAAGCATGACACGTTTTATGCCATGCTCATTGGCAAGACGAAGGCCCTGTTCAAGCAAATGACGGCCTATCCCCTGTCTGCGCACTGATGCCCGAACACCTAATTCTATTATATCCGCTGTATCAGCAGCCTGCTGCAACAAGATAAAACCAACTGGATAATCTGCATCAAACGACACCACACCAAAACAGGTTGAATGACTACAGAGCTTCATAAGCACTGTTGTTTCCTTTTGACGACTAGAACCGTAAATATCGCTAAAAATCACTTTTACTGCCTCAGCATGATTCCTAATCAGAGTCGTGTAATGAACGGTGTGGTCTGTCATATCAAGCCTAACGTTTTGCTGGACCAAGTTTGGGGGCAACCACATAAATAGGCTCTAAGCCAGAACAGGGATAAAGCTNTGGTAAAGACAANGACTNAANTGCGTATTGCGCNATCATTTNCGCATNNGCTGGNCTNTGCCNNCAGGTAATNTGTTTNTCTGGTGGCANCAGNTCAGANAGGCCAGCAACNTGNCCNGCTANGGTCAGGTTTTGTCNNTCAAAACGCAGACAAATTTCNTCAATATAANCAGATANNTGATCTAAGGGTAAATCCTTTACAGGGGACAGNATCTTTGCNTGCTGATCAAATTCCTGNGCAAAAAGGGATTTTCTNCGNGTNTCTGCAAAACAAACNAGTGGCCCTTGTTGCTTTTGNNCTGTNTCNCCTTCTGNNATGNTNGCNAGTGCCANCGCNGCNAGACCATTAACNCCAAGNGCAATNGCTGAAGTGGCNAGCAAATAACCTTTAGCAGCAGACAGGCAGACACGAAGTCCTGTGAATGAACCTGGACCGCATCCGGCGGCGATATGTGTCAGATCTGAAAAAGACACCCCTGCTTCATATATAACAGCCTGAACCATATCTACTAGATGTTCGGCGTGCCCNAAACGTGCATCATGCTGTTTGAAAATTACTGGGCCATCATGCTTAAGGAGGGCAACAGAAACTGATTCGCCGCTGGCTTCCAGCGCAAGAAGGAGATTGTTTTCACCATGTTTACTCATAACAGGCACTTGCTAGAATACACCTTTCAACACAGATGNNGTTGTCATAAGGTTTCTAGATGTATCTGGTGTTGCAGATGAGGTCAAAAAAAATTACTGTAGGGCAGTTTTATCTCAGCGTAGTTGGTAGGTTAAATTAATGAGCAAAAACAGCAAAGACCAGCAAACAAAATTAGGGCTCTCGAACCAATTGAGTGTTCTTCTGGTTTGTCTACTTATTGGGTTGAGTTTTAGCACTTACAAGACCTCTACAGCACAGACAGCGGAACCAATGCGCGACAGTGCAACAGTCATCATGTATCACCGATTCGGCGAAGGACGTTATCCATCAACAAATATAAGCATGGAGCAGTTTGAAGAACATCTTTCCCTGCTAACAAATGGTGACTACACAATTATGCCGTTGCCCGAAATTATTGAAAAACTGAGATCAGGCCAGCTACTGCCCGATCGTACCGTAGGCATAAGCATTGACGACGCCTATTTGTCGGTTTATGAGAACGCGTGGCCTTTGATGAAAGCGGCGGACTTGCCTTTTACGATTTTTGTGGCAACCAGCCCTGTGGACCGTAATCTAGCAGGATATATGAGCTGGGATCAGTTGCGCGAATTAAAAACAGCCGGGGTGACAATAGGTTCGCAAACGCATACCCATCCCCATATGCACAGATTGAGTGCTGAACGTGTTCGTGAAGAAATTGAAACCTCCAATAGAATTTTTTTGGAACAGTTAGGTGAGCGNCCTGGGCTGTTTGCTTATCCATATGGTGAATATAGTCAGTTTGTTGTTGATGCTGTTAAAGAGGCTAACTTCACAGCTGCTTTTGGACAAAATTCAGGTATAGTTCATAAAGATGAAAATTTTTTTGAACTGCCACGTTTTGCCTTCAATGAGAATTATGGTGCATTAAGCAGGCTAAAGTTGGCAATCAACGGCCTGCCTCTCAAAATCAAAGAGCTCACACCAGGGGATATGGTCTTGTCACAAAATCCGCCAATTTATGGATTTACGCTGGACAGAGAAATGAGCCCGGTCAGTCAATTGCGTTGTTTTGCTAGTGGCCACGGAAAATTAGAGGTTTCCTTNTTAGGTCTGCGTGCAGAAATCAGGCTTCCCGGCCCACTACCCTCACCACGCGGCCGGATAAACTGCACTATGCCCGCAGGCAAAGAACGGTGGCGGTGGTATGGACGTCAGTTTCTGACCCCCTAAAAGAAGCGCGGCACTAGCTGAGCCGCCTCAAACCGCTGCATATCATTTTGGGATATGATACGCCGGATTTTATCTACATAGGCATCGCCAATTTGCGCATAATTTGATAAGCCCGCTATTACTTCATTGATAGAGACCTGGTCTGGCGCGTCCATATGGCGGGCTCTAATCTCTCTGAATACTCCATAAGCCCGGTGTGAATTCAGATTAAACATATAAGCCCGCACGGATGACAACAAGTCAGGGAACCGTCTGACAGATGCCCGCGGGTCGCTNTGNTTAGCAGCCTTTATNCCCAATTTGTCATTCCAGACCCACTGACCATAAAGGGCGTTGCCTTCCAGGGCAAACCTAGATTGGCCCCACCCAGACTCAATCGCAGCCTGCGCAAGCGCAATCGATACTGGAACAGGGGCAACTCGGCGAAGCAGTTCATCTGTCCAACCTTCTGTGCCAATTAGATTGGCCGGCAACCTGTAACGCTGAGCTAAAGACTGCAGCAAATCATTATCCTCTGCTTCAATGCCCTGAATGACAGCTTTACGCTGGCGTGTGATATCTTCATTTGCCCGCAGAATAAGAGGCAACATTGTTTGTTTAAAGCGCTCTTTTCGCAGTTCAATATCAAGAGGCCTGAGATCAGACATTCGCGCAACAAACAGTCGGGGCACTTGTCTTAAGCCGGAAGACGACAAGCTGTAATCTATGCTTTTTGGAAGGGGTGGGGGAGGGGTGCCTCTTCTTCGAGGGGCTTTGTCGGGCGGCAGTATTGCTNCAGCCAGCTGGACGTTTGACTGTTCAACCTCCTTTTCAAGTTGAGCTAATTCTTCAAGAGCGAGTCCAGGCTGTTGTTTTTGCCATTTCTGCTCATCCAGGTCTCTGTCTAATTGGCTGACAACGTCAAACTGCAAAATTTNATATTTAAGAAAAAGCGGCAATGGTGCCGTAATACTTGCCAAAGGCAAACAAACCCCTGTGACCATAGCACCTAATAAAAAAAGAAGGATCGCTTTGTTACTAATATGAATTCTAACCGGTTGATGAAGCAACAAAATAAACCTCGCTGGTCAGTTGCCATGAGGCTCTAGCTGTCTGTTGGACGAACCTCACGAACTGCGGGAATGTAATGACGCAGCATGTTTTCAATACCCATTTTCAGTGTCGCTGTGGAACTCGGNCACCCCTGGCAAGCTCCGCGCATCTGCAATGTAACCACACCATCCTCAAAAGAATGAAAGGTGATATCGCCGCCATCCATGGCAACAGCTGGCCTAACGCGTGTATCCAAAAGATGCTTAATCTGCTGAACGGTATCGCTATCATCTTCCTCAGGCNTGTCGGCTTCATTACTAATTTCAATAATAGGAAGGCCAGANGCAAANTGTTCCATGATTCCGGCAAGTATTGATGGCTTTANCACAAACCAGTCAAGCTTTTCTGCTTTTGTTACAGCTAAAAAGTCACCACTGAAAAACACCGATTCAACGCCGTCGATGGCAAACAGTCTGTTGGCTAGTGGCGATGATTTAGCCGCCTCCGATGAAGTAAATTCTGCTGTCTCACCTGGCAGCACAGCTACACCAGGTATGAATTTTAACGTTGCCGGATTTGGTGTGTCTTCGGTCTGAATGAACATGGCCAAACATCCTTTATGGGANATAATTCTTCATCTGTATCTGGTTGATGGTGCGAAGCAATTTTTTNATCCTGCCCAGCTACTTGTTATCTGCCTATTCATTTGGCAGAATTCAAGCGCCAGTGTTCATTTAATCACTCACAAAGAAAACNATACAATAGTTCAGACTTTTTGCATAGACGCAACATGAAAAATCAGCACCCAAACTTGTTAAGACGGGGTCAGCCCGATGATCTTTTTCACATCCTCGAGAACAGGACCAGTTATGGCGTGGGCCTGCTCTGCACCAAAGGCCAGCAGCTCATCTATCTCATCCGGCTCAGCCAGAAGTTGATTCATCTTTTGGCTGATAGGGGAGATGACATCAACCACCAGCTCAACGAGGGCCGGTTTAAAAGCGCTAAATCCCTGGCCGCCAAATTCAGCCAGAATATGTGCTTCAGTCCGCCCTGACAGACCAGAAAATATGCCAACCAAATTGCGCACTTCTGGCCGCTCAGCGAGCCCCTCGGGCTCAGAGGGTAGCGCTTCAGAGTCTGTCTTTGCCCGCTTAATTTTCTGTGCAATGACATCAACAGAGTCAGTCAGATTTATNCGAGAGGCATCTGATGTATCCGATTTACTCATCTTTGTTGATCCGTCGCGCAGGGACATTACGCGCGAAGCTGTCTTCTGTATCTGTGGTTCAGGCTGAGGAAAAAAATCAACATCAAAAATTGAATTGAAGGCCAAAGCAATATCACGGGTCAGTTCAAGATGCTGTTTTTGATCTTCACCTACCGGAACATGCGTTGCTTTATAACAGAGAATGTCAGCTGCCATCAGCGTTGGATAAGCATACAGGCCNACAGTTGCATTTTCCCTATTTTTACCTGCCTTTTCCTTAAATTGTGTCATCCGATTCAACCACCCCAGACGCGCCACACAATTAAAAACCCAGGCTAACTCTGCATGCTGTGGCACGCGGGACTGATTGAAAAGAACAGAACGGGAAGGATCTATACCTGAAGCAATCAGGCAGGCCGTAACTTCGCGGATTGACCGGCGCAAATTGTCCGGATCTTGTGGCAACGTAATTGCATGCAGATCAACCACACAATAGATACAGTCAAAATCTGTTTGCAGATCAACCCAGTTTTTGATCGCGCCCAGATAATTGCCCAGATGAAGGTTTCCTGTTGGCTGAATACCAGAAAAAATGCGGCCAGNTCTTGTCATATATCTGTCTCCTTCATTGACAGTTTCTACGGCAGAACGGGTCCTGTTATGACCTGCATTACCTATTTGCTCAAGTTCTTTGTTCTTTTACGCTGACAACGAGGTCTTTTGTCAGCCCTAATAGATAACCAGCGCTCAGATAAAAGCTGATTCCCATAACAACACTGAATATCATGATCACCGCCTCAGAGATAAAAACAAAATACAGCCAGGGAAGACAAAGCTTCAGGCCAGTGGCCATCACAGCGGCAGACAGTCCAGCTTTTAGAATGACCTTTGTGGCTATGCCATTCAACCGACCTGCCTTGACCAACCAGCCTGCCTGCCAAATCAGGGTTAGCCAAGAAACCAGTGATGTAGCAAGTGCCAGACCCACATGCTGGTAAATCTGCATCAAAGCCAGGCTTAGGACAATATTCAGACCCACTGACACACAGGATGTTACCAGGACAAACCGGCCGCGATCCATGGCATAGAGCGCTGCTTGTGTCAGCTTCATCCCAACAAAGGCCGGCAGGCCAAACGCATAGGCCATCAAAGCCAAAGCCGCTGCAGTCACATCAGAATCCGAGAATGCGCCAGAGCGAAATAAGCCTGTAATCAGAACATCGGACAACACCAAAAACGCGGCCACAGCTGGAATTGTCAGAATTGACACCGGTATGATGGCATGTGACAAAGCTGTGCAGAAAATCTTTTGTTTTACTTGTTTTGTTGCATGATGNTCAGCTTCAATTCGCGACAACCTGGGTAGGAGCGCTGTGCCCATGGCTATGCCCACCAACCCCAAAGGCAGCTGCGCCAGCCTGTCTGCATAGTATAACCAAGAAATCGACCCGGTGGCTAAAAGTGATGCTAGAACAAGATCAACAAGAAGATTAAACTGCATAACTCCCGCACCCAAGGCAGCAGGAATAAAACTCAACCACATTTTGCGGGCTTCTCTTGACAAGCTAAAACAAATAAGAGGCACCCGGATACGCTGACGCCTCAATTGCTGCTGCAGCAATATCATCTGCCCCACACCAGCCAGCAGCACGCCAAGTGCAATCGGCAGCCCAAGACGAACAGCAGACAGCTCCAGNTGTTCTTGAAAGAATGGTACACAAAACGCGCCGCCAATCAGACAGACATTCAAAATAACTGGCGAAAATGCTCCNCCAAAATAACAATCCTGGCTGTTCAAAAGCGCTGCCCACAGCGCAACAAGCGAAATCATAGGCAAATATGGCATGGTCAGGCGGGCCATATCCACAGCCGCATCCAGACGATCAGGTGTTTCTCTAAACCCAGGGGCAAGACCGCCAACAATAAAGGGCATAAACAGTTCCATAACCAGAACAGTAAGACATAAACCCACAAATAAGGCTGTTTGCACCTCTGCTGCCAGAATGATGGCAGTATGATTTGATTTCCGCTGTCTAGCGAGGCTGTAACTTGGCAAAAAAGCATTGGTCAAAGCCCCTTCAGCTGTGAGCCGCCGAAACAGGTTTGGCAGCTTAAACGCAACCAAGAACGCATCTGTCGCNGCGCCAGCACCCAAAAAGTGCGCAAAAGCCACATCTCTTATAAATCCAAGCATACGAGAGACGGCTGTAAGGCCNCTTATCTGGCGGAAAGCCGAAAACANGGNCTTGCTTNCCATCTATACCCTTTCCTTATCGTGACCTGTATCTGGGGTCTGCGAATGAAATACGCCCATAAGAGTCTGTTTAATTCTGTCTTGAGTCGTTTCACGTTCAATTTTCAGGCCATAGACATCTTTTACATAAAAAACATCAACAACCTTCTCACCATAAGTGGAGACAGTCGCGGAATTAATCTGCAAACCAAGCTGCACAAGATGATAGGTTATTTGATATAACAGGCCTGGCCTGTCCGCCCCATTTATCTCAATAACAGTATGCGTGTTACTGCGGTTGTTACTGACAATAACTCTTGGCGGCAATGTCATCGCCTTCTGACGCTTGGTCCTGTGCGCTGATCGCTCCTGAAGTTGATCAAACAATGAAATATCCCCCGCAAGAGACTGTTCTATAGTTTTCATAATTCGTCTCTGAGTTTGTTCATCTGTAACTGCCTGCCTGTTGGAATTTTGAATTCTGAACTGATCAAGGATTGTCCCATCATGGCGGGTATTGATACGGGCATTCATTATGGAACAGCCAGCAATAGCAACAGCACCTACAATGCGGCTAAACAGACCGGGATGATCTGCTGCCATCACAACNAGAATGGTAGATGTGTTATCATCATCAATTTCAAAATCGATGAGCAGTTTCCNCGCGCCGGCATTAAAGGGCTCTGCCAGCCGGGCATGACGCACGTGCGAGTTTGTCGAAAAATTGGTCCAATAGCTGGGATAAAACAGCTGCGCATGAGCATTAAACCTTTTGTCATCCCAGTCAGGCAAAGCATGACGTGCTGTTTGCATTGCANCAGCCGCTGCCAGAGACGAGACCTCTGAAGGGGCTGCGCCACCCAAAACAGCTTCAGCCCGGCTGTAAAGATCCCGCATCAAGCTGGCCTTCCAGCCATTCCAGATTTCCGGCCCTACTGCCAGAATATCTGCAACTGTCAGAACAAGAAGCAGTTTCAGCCGCTCAGGTGATTGCACCACTNCTGCAAAATCTGAAATGGTCTGTGGGTCATTCAAATCATACCTGAACGCTGTTTTGCTCATTAACAGATGATGGCGGATCAACCAGACTACTGTTTCTGTTGTTTCCTCATTCAAGCCTAATAAGGGGCAAAGTTGCTCTGCAAGCTCTGCACCCAGTTCCGAATGGTCCCCTCCGCGTCCTTTAGCAATATCATGAAACAGAATAGCCACCAACAGAGCCTGGCGGGAATTCAATTCGTGGACCAAGCGTGTGGCAACAGGTGCCGTATCTTTTAAGATGCCTTGTTCAATATCATTGATATTCCCAACTGCCTTTATTGTGTGTTCGTCAACGGTATAGCTATGATACATGTCGAACTGCATCATGCCGACAATACGGCCAAAATCTGGCAGATATTTGCCTAGCCATCCTGCTTCATTCATTAGCCGGAGGACCCGCTCAGGATTGCGCTTATCTGTCAGCACAGATAAAAACTGCTCATGTGTTTTAACAGATTGAAGCTCTGCTGTTGTCAATGAACGTACAGCACGGGTCAATCGACGTAGGCTGTCAGGATGGATATCAAGTTCATNGATCTGCGCCAGATAGAATAGCTCGCAAATCAAATCCCTATTNTCACGAAAACGCATTTCTTCAGGTAAATGAAGTCGTTCACCTTCCAGCGTGAATGGTTTGATATTCAGGCGCTGTGCTACACCTGCTGCCCAGAACTTNCGTAAACTGAGACGTGGACGCTGATCAAAATCNGTCGCCAGCGCCGCACAGAAAATTCGTGTTAGATTGCCAACCTGCCGAGCTGCCAGATAATAGCGTTTCATAAACCGCTCAACACCCCGCAAACCTGACCGGTCGGCAAACCCCATCTGCGGCGCGATCTGCATTTGCGCGTCAAAGGTCAGTCTGTCATCCTCACGGCCATGGTGCTGATGTAGAAAACACCGCACAGTCCATAAAAAGCGTTGTGAAGAGGCAAATGCCCGCGCTTCAGATGTCCGCAGAATGCCCTCACCTGTAACATCGTGAACATGATCCAGCCGATATGCATATTTTGAGATCCAGAATAAGGTGTGCAAGTCACGTAATCCGCCTTTACCATCCTTCACATTTGGTTCAACAGCATAACGCGTCCCACCAAAACGAGCATGGCGCAGATCACGCTCAGCCAATTTAGCTTCTACAAAATAGCCGGCTGACTGCTTGGCAACCCAATGTTTGAAGGTGCTGAGCATCTGTTCAGAAACTGCGGCGGCGCCGGCAATGCTGCGCATTTCCAAAAGTGATGTACAAATGGTTATATCCTCACTTGCTGCTGTAATGTTCTGGTGAACTGTGCGGCTGGCATGCCCGACCATAAGGCCCAAGTCCCAGAGCATATATAAAACAAACTCAACAAACTCTTCATCGGATTTTTTATGCCTTTGCGGCATCACAAAAAGAAGGTCAATATCGCTAAGTGGAGCCAGCTCACCACGGCCATATCCCCCAACAGCCATAAGCGCAAACCGAGCTTTGGTTGCAAACACATAATTTTCTGCAGCAGTTACAAATCCGCCAATTAACCGGTCAATCAAAATGGCATGAGCGCCAACAAAAACTGCACCGTCCCGATCTCGCATAAAATCAGCCTCAAGGGCCTCTCGTCCTTCTGACAATTTAACTTTACTTAAACCAAGAAGCGCAGCTCTCTGGTCTGATTTCTTCTGCTTTCCTGAATAGATATTAGCTATTTCTTGCGCAAAAAGCTGCGTATCCAAGATTTGGATTTTGCCTGCACGCTCTTTATCTATGACCAGCTCCTGCGGGGACAGCCATCTCTGCCACAAAGGAATGGCAGACATATTTTCTATCTGTGTTGAAGATAAAGACAAACTGTTCTCCTCAACAGGCCATCATCAGGCATCACCTGCCCGATTTATCATATTCAGCCTTCAGCTCATATAACAGGCTCAATGCCTCACGCGGCGAGAATGCATCTGGCTCCAGTCCATTGAGCATTTCACCCAAGCGGTCCGAGACATTTACCTGCGAAGTTGGCAGACAGGTCCTGCTTTCAGGTTGCAGCATATCAAATAAAGGCAGCATATCTGCTGTGTTGTTATCCTGCGACTGGGCTTCCAGCTTCTGGACAAGGGCAGCAGCCCGGTGAATCACAGCAGACGGAAGACCAGCTAATTTTGCAACATGCACTCCATATGATTTATCGGCTGCCCCGGCAGAAACCTGATGCAAAAACACAATATCACTTTTCCATTCTCTGACTTGCATCGCATAAATCTGTAACCTGTTCAACTGGCTTTGCAGACTAGTCAGCTCATGATAATGCGTAGCAAAAAGAGTCCGGCAACGGTTCNGATTNTGCAGATGTTCAAGACAGGCCCATGCAATAGCCANCCCATCCCAAGTGGATGTACCTCTGCCAACCTCATCAAGAATAACAAGGGATTTCTCTGTCGATTGGTTTAGAATTGCCGCAGTTTCAACCATTTCCATCATNAAAGTTGACTGGCCTCGGGCCAAATCATCAGATGCNCCCACCCGGCTGAACAGCTTGTCTATAATACCAATCTCAGCCTTGGCAGCAGGCACGAATAGTCCAGCCTGAGCCAGGATGGCAATATGTGCATTCTGGCGTAAATAGGTGGATTTACCTGCCATATTTGGGCCTGTCAGAAGCCAGAGATTTGCCTGAGGCGAGAGCTGGCAATCATTTGCAATGAAAGGCGAAGAAGAAGGCAGTACCTGTTCGACAACAGGATGCCGGCCAGCCTCAATCGTGAAGTCCACATCATCAGTCAGAACGGGGCGATTGAAATTATGCCGTTCCGCCAGTCGTGCTGTCGCCTGCGCAATATCAAGACAGGCCAGCGCATTTGCCGCCTCAGCAATTTGCCCAGATGCCTGACAAATTTTATCTGCAAACTCTGAAAACAGCTGAATTTCTAGCGCAATTGCTTGATCAGCTACTGTGCTTAGCTGCTTCTCAAGGTTAGATAAGGTTGGCGTTGTGAACCTGACAGCCTGAGCTGTGGTCTGACGGTGAATAAAGTTTTCATTGCTGAGTAATTTTTCGCCATGCGCGGCACGGACATCAATATGATAACCCAATACATTATTGTGTTTGATTTTCAAAGACAAAATGCCTGTTTGTTCTGCATAATCAGCCTGCAANCCCGCAATCAGGCGGCGGCTTTCATCACGCATCNGACGTAGATGATCCAGTTGACTATCATAGTCTTCCTGAATGAAGCCGCCATCCCTGACCANAAGCGGCAATTCGTCTGCCAGTGCAGGCAAAATCTGATCACCCAGCTGGGCAGGTGCCTGCGCAACTGCACATAATCTAACAATTTCATCATTCATATCAATGTGATCTGACGACAGGCAGTTTATGGCAATCTGTCTAGCCCCACATAGGCCCTCAGCAAGACTGGCGAGATCGCGTGGCCCACCTCTGCCTGAAGCGATGCGTGACAAAGACCTGTCCAAATCAGGGATCAATTTCATATAGTCTGANACCTGCTTACACAAAACCGGCTGATCAGAAAACCAGCTGACAAGACCCAGGCGCAGCTCAATCTGAGACCGGTCNGTCAAGGGCGCAGAAATGCGGCTATGCAGCAACCGTGCGCCAGCAGCTGTGCGGGTGAAATCAATCGCATGAAGCAGACTTCCGGCCCGCTCACCAGACAAGGTATGTGTGAGCTCTAGTGACTTTCGTGTCGCCGCATCAATATCCATAAAGGCCTGTTTTGATNGGATGNTTGGAATGGANAGGCGTGGCATTTGTTGCAGCTGAGTACGCTGCAAATAGGCNAACAATCCCCCTGCAGCTGACAACATGGGCGGAGTGAACTGGCCAAACCCCTCCAACGTGGAAACCCCATAAAAATCAGCCAGCCTGTTTGTTGCTTTTTTATGATCAAACAAGGCTGAAGGTTCTGCAGATAAATGGTAATACGCGGACAGATCTGATTGGACACAGCGCAGCCGTTCAGCCAGATCATCAGCATAAATAAGTTCCGCAGCCTGAAGCCTTGCGAGAAGAGTTTCGATATCAGCCTCAGCGCAAGGCTGTACAAAAAATTCACCGGTGGACATATCTGCCCAGGCAATCGCTAATTCAGCTGATACCCGGCCAATCGCTGCCAGAAAATTATGCTTATGTGCCTGGAGCAAATCATCTTCTTGCAGTGTACCCGGCGTAACCACCCGAACAACCTCACGCGGCAAAGGCCCTTTGCCGCCTCTCTTCTTAAAAGATTCAGGGGTTTCAGATTGCTCACAAATGGCTACCTTGTACCCCCTTTGAATTAATCTTGCCAGATACCCGTCCAATGCATGAACCGGCACACCGCACATAGCAATATCACAGTCCTCTATTTTCCCTCTGTGGGTCAGCGCAATGCCAAGAACTTCAGCAGCTACTTCCGCATCATGAAAAAACATTTCATAAAAATCGCCCATCCTGTAAAACAACAGCGTCTCTTGATACCGTTCTTTCACAGAGATGTACTGAGCCATCATTGGGGTAAGCCTGGCCCGTTTTGCGGTTATTATATCAAGCGCGTTCATCGTAGTTCTTCTGGACTTGAATATCTTTGGCAAAGCTTTACGCTTTATCTTATCATTTTACCGTTTCTTCTAACTTCTGTAGCGGATTCTCATGAAAAAGTCACTCAAACAGGACGCTTTAAATTTTCACGCCACAGGCCGTCCAGGTAAGCTTGAAATTACACCCACGAAGCCTCTGACAACTCAGCGAGATTTGTCACTTGCTTATTCGCCTGGTGTTGCTGAGCCCTGCCTTGCCATTGAGGCGTCACCAGATAAGGCGTATGACTATACCTCCAAAGGCAACCTGGTCGCTGTAATCTCCAATGGTACAGCCGTTCTGGGATTAGGCAATATCGGCGCAGGTGCCTCAAAGCCTGTGATGGAAGGCAAGGCTGTTCTGTTTAAGAAATTTGCTGACATTGATGGTGTTGATCTTGAGCTGGATACTGAAAACGTTGACAGGTTTGTTGATGCGGTCAGCCTGCTAGGGCCATCATTTGGCGGCATAAATCTGGAAGATATTAAGTCGCCTGAATGTTTCATTATCGAGCAGCGTTTACGTGAGGTGATGGATATTCCAGTGTTTCATGATGACCAACATGGCACAGCGATTATTGCGGCAGCAGGTCTCATTAATGCGCTNCATCTGACTGGACGTGATATTCGCNACATCAAAGTTGTTTCAAGCGGTGCAGGCGCGGCGTCTATCGCNTGTGTCGAGTTGATAAAAGCCATGGGTGTGAAACATGAAAATGTGCTGATGTGTGACCGNTCAGGNGTGGTTTATCNAGGCCGNGANNATGGNATGAACCAATGGAAGTCCGCGCATGCAGTNNAAACAGATGCCCGCACTCTAGCTGANGCCTTGAAAGGAGCAGATGTGTTCCTAGGTCTTTCGGCTGCGAAAGCAATGAGCACAGATATGCTAAAATCCATGGCAGATAGACCCATTGTTTTTGCTATGGCAAATCCGGAACCTGAGATTATGCCAAATGTAGCCAAAAAAGCCCGTCCAGATGCTATCATAGCCACAGGTAGGTCTGATTATCCGAATCAGGTCAATAATGTGCTTGGCTTTCCCTATATTTTTAGAGGCGCCCTTGATGTCCGAGCAACAGCCATTAACGAAGAAATGAAGATTGCTGCAGCACACGCCATCGCAATGCTAGCCAGAGAAGATGTTCCAGATGAAGTCACAGATGCATATGCGGGAGAAAGCTTGCGCTATGGCGAGGATTATATAATCCCTGCCCCCTTCGATCCGCGCCTTATTTCAGCTGTGTCATCAGCAGTTGCTCAAGCTGCAATGACATCTGGAGTTGCCAAAAAGCCTATTGATGATTTGGAATCGTACCGAAGAGATCTGTCAGCCCGTCTCGACCCTACCGCCTCATTTTTGCAAGAAGTCTTTGAGCGTATCACGCCTGAAAACAAACGTGTTGTATTCACAGAAGGCGAAGAAGAGGTATCTATAAGGGCAGCTCTTGCCTTCAGTAATTCAGGTTACGGCCACCCGATTCTCCTGGGCCGTGAAGTACGCATCAAACAGATAATTGCAGATATGGGGCTTGATGGGGCAAATGACCTTGAAATTATAAATGCAAAAATTTCTGATCATAATAAGGACTACATAGGCTTTTTGTATAAGAAGTTGAGACGCCGTGGCGTTCTGCAGCGTGACTGCCAGCGAATGGTAAACCATGATAGAAACGTGTTTGCAGCTTGTATGGTAGCCAATAGCCATGCAGATGCACTTGTCACTGGAATGACACGTTCTTTCCAAGCTAGCTTTGAATATGTCACACAGGTTATTGGACCAAAAAAAGACAAAGAATTTGTGACTACATCCATGCTTGTCTCTCGCGGTCGAACCGTTTTTATGGGGGACACATCAATACATGAACGGCCGTCAGGTGAACAAATGGCTGATATTGCTGAGGTGATTGCTGAAAAGGCACGCTCAATGGGCCATGTTCCACGAGTAGCCATTCTGTCTTTTTCAAATTTTGGTAGCCCCGAAAGCAAAATTACACAAACGGCTAAGGAGGCCATTGCAGTTCTAGATAGACGCAAGGTGAAGTTTGAGTACGAAGGTGAAATGACTGCTGACATTGCCCTTGATTACGGCTTAATGCAAAGCCGTTATCCTTTTTCGCGCCTGACAGGGCCAGCAAATATTCTTGTAATGCCCGGTCTGCACTCAGCAAATATCTCCTTTAAATTAATGCAGCAGCTTGGTGGTGGATCTGTTATTGGCCCAATGATTTTAAATGGCGAATATCCCTTTCAAATTATTCCTATGAGCGCGTCTGTAAATGACCTTGTAAATGCAGCTGCGCTGGCAGCTTATGAATCTTTAGCACTGCAGGAGTGATTTACTAACAAAAAGATGCACTGAATGTATTTGCAGAAAATTGGTCGAAAAAACGTTGTGTCTCTTACCTCCATACAAACAAGACTGTTAGAGCTCTTTCCTTTCTGAAAAGGATCGCAATAATAGGGGTATTTTTGATAGTCGAACAGAGCAAAAGACATGTCTACTAAACAAACTGTATTCCATATTCCGTATTTTTTGTCCCTGTCAGGCTTGCTCATACTTATTTTTCTGACAGCCTGCCAACCGCTTATAAAAGTGCAATCCGGAAAGCAAACAAAAGTTTCCATCATCGCGCCACTACTGGATAAGTCTGCCACTGCTCCTGACCAACACAACCAACCCATAGTGACCGCATTAACCGCTCTTACAGCACAAGATATTGCAGCTGCACCCTTAAACCCTTCTGAAGAACAGCCTGTGAATGAGGCTGATACAAAAGAGCCAGAAACACCTTCTGTTAAGATAATTCGTTCTTTAGAGCCAGAAAAGCCTTACGTAAAACCAACCTTTAATCCGGCAGATCTTGTCGGGCGTTCACATTCTTATGTTGGAGCTCAATTTGGACAGGCTGATTTCAACAGGACAGAGGGCGTAATTCATGTATTGCAATATCGTCAGCCTGATTGTGTTATTGACCTCTTTATCAAAATAGCCAGCAAAACCAATTCCCCTTCCCCTGAAAATGCTATAATTCTTGGCTGGGCCATGCGTGAACGCACAATCAATCAGCCGCTAAATCAAACCTTATGTCAGCAACAATTTTATGAACGAAAATTATAATTTTAGTACTAAACAGTTCAGCTTGATTTCTGCTTAAACAGACAAAACTGCTCAATGAAACAGGATGTACAGTCCGGCTTACGGGCCTTGCAGATATAGCGTCCATGTAAGATCAACCAATGATGTGCTCCTTTTTTATAGCGTTCAGGTACACGCCGGAGCAATTCCTTTTCAACAGCATCCGGTGTTTTTCCAGGGGCAAGGCCTGTTCTGTTACCAACTCCGAAAATATGTGTGTCAACAGCAATTGTTGGCACTCCAAAGGCTTCGTTTAATACTACATTCGCCGTTCTGCAGCCTACTCCCGGCAGAGCTTCTAATGCGTCTCTATCCTGTGGAACGGCCCCTCCGTGCTGATCAACCAGGATTTCTGACAAGGCCAACACGTTCTTGGCCTTGGTGTTAAACAAGCCGATTGTTTTTATATGACTGCGAGTCTGCTCAAGACCCAACGCAACCATAGCTTCGGGTGTGTCAGCCTCAGCAAACAGCCTCTTTGTTGCTTTGTTAACACCTACGTCAGTTGCCTGCGCAGATAAAACGACTGCAACGAGCAACGTATAGGGGTTTTATAACGTCAGCTCAGTTTGGGGGTCAGGATTAGTATGGCTGAGCAGAGCAAACATTTCATTGATATCTGACAGACGCATCTTGCGCGGCATTTTGAGCTCTTTTCAATTTTCAAACGTATTCTTATAAGTAGATAAATCCAAAATTTTGTCCATATACGGGAACAATTTCCAAAAATTAAGCACCGCAATAAGAAAAAATGAGCCAAAGCACACCCACATTCCTAAACAAACCTAAAGCACAGCGATGGTTTCATGACAAATCACCAGAAAATGGCGAAGCAATTGTGATTACGCTCTGGCCATACCGGTCTTTATCTTTACGGGGATTCCGTATTCTCATAGTTGTACTGGCCAGTGTAATGAGCTTTATTGGGCTGGGTTTTTATCTGCTTGGAGCATGGCCTGTTGTGGGATTTCTAGGTCTAGAAATTTTTGTCGTCTGGTATGCCTTTAAATGGAACTACAGATCAGGACAGCTTGTGGAAACAGTCGCAATTACGCCACAACAGGTGGACATCACAAGAACAGACTGGCGAGGACGTTCAAAAACCATTTGTCTGGACGGGGTCTGGATAAAAGCTGAACTAGACACAAAAGAAAAAAGGAGGTGCCGCCTATATCTAAGACAACACGCAAATAAGTTGGAGATCGGCGCGTTCATGCCTTCCGCCGAAAAACCATACTTGGCAGCTGCTCTTAATGAGGCGTTTACACGCCTGCGTTATGTTTCAAAAATAGCAAAAACTTAAAAGCCTCAGCCAAGCACATCTTCCATACTGTACATACCGGGTTTCCGTGCAGAGGCAAACGCAGCTGCACGCAATGCCCCACGGGCAAATATTGCTCGACTTCCCGCCCGATGTGTCAACTCAATGCGCTCTTGCTGACTAAAAAAAGTAACCGTGTGTTCACCCGCAACATCACCGCCCCGCATAACAGCGAAACCTATATCCCCTTGTCTGCGCTGGCCTGTCACCCCGTCGCGGCCACTGTCCCGAACATCGTCAAAGTTCACATTCCGTCCGTTGGCTGCTGCCTCGCCAAGAGCGAGCGCTGTTCCTGAGGGCGCATCAATTTTCTGATTATGGTGCGCCTCAACAATTTCAATATCCCAGTCTTGCCCCAGCTGGCCAGCTACCTGACGCACAATTTGTACCAGAAGGGTCACACCAACAGAGGTATTCGCACAATATACAATAGGAATGTCAGCTGCTGCCTGGATCAACAACTTTTCCTGTACTTTTGTGAAGCCAGTTGTTCCAATCACCATTGCTGTCCCTGTTTCGCGGGCAATTTCAATATGAGTCAGTGTTGCATCTGGACGGGTAAAATCAACGATCACACCCCCTTTCCCGAGACCAAGCATACTTGCATCAGCGCTTAAGCAAAAACCATCTGAAGTAAAGCCGACAAGCGGATGGTCAGCATGTTCAGTTAATGCTTCAATTTCAAATTCAGTATTTTCAGCGACAAGGTCCCTGATCATTTTCCCCATTTTTCCTTCTGCGCCGGGAAGGGCAATTCTGATCACCTCGCCTGCCATCTCTTTCTGCTCCTCATGTCTAGCGGGTGCAGTCTGAGCCTCAGACCATCATGCCCAGCTCCACTGTATCAATCTGCTCTGTTAAAAGCCAGACAGATGCAAAAAGACAGGTAAGCCCATTCAGGACCACAATTTTTTCACGCGGTTAAGAAAACTAGCGGTCTGCGGGCTGGCATCACCGGCCTGTTCAAATTCAGCCAGTAATTGAGATTGTTTTTTTGTCAGATTTGTTGGGGTTTCCACATGTATTTCAACAATTTGATCCCCTTGTCCCGCACCGCGTAGAGCTGGCATTCCTTTTCCGCGCATTCGAAATTTCCGCCCAGTCTGTGTACCCTTTTCAATCTGCAAGCGGGCCATGCGCCCGGCCAATGTTGGCACCTCAATTGAACCACCAAGAGCAGCTGTCGACATTGGTACAGGTACACGCAAAAATAAATGACTGCCTTCCCGCTCAAAAATAGTGTGTTTTCTGACATTCAGGAATATATAAAGATCACCAGCAGGCGCGCCACGTAAACCAGCTTCTCCTTTGCTAGATAGGCGAATTCGTGTCCCAGTATCAACACCTGCAGGGATATTCACAGACAGATTTTCAGACTTTTCAACCCGTCCCTGGCCTCGGCAAGACCGGCAGGGATCAGAGATCGTCTCACCCGCACCCTGACAGGATGGGCAGGTCCGCTCAACAGTGAAAAAACCTTGCTGTGCACGTACCTTACCACGTCCACCACATCCGGAACAGGTAACAGGACGGCTACCTTTTTCTGCACCGCTACCAGAACAAGCCTCACAAGTCGAAGAAATATCAGCAACAATGTCCTTAGTACATCCTGAAAACGCTTCATCCAAGTCAATATCCAGATCATAGCGCAAATCTGCCCCGTGACGGGACTGACCGCCCCCGGACTGGCCACCAGAAAACTCAGAGAACATTTGCTCAAAAATATCCGAAAATCCGCCACCAAAACCGCCAAAGCCAGCACCACCACCAGATGACTGTTCAAACGCCGCATGGCCCATTTGATCATAAGCTGCTCGCTTCTGGCTGTCTTTCAGTACCTCATAGGCCTCACTGGCTTCACGGAAGCGGTCTGCTGCCGCGTCATCATCTGGGTTGCGGTCAGGATGATTGGCCATTGCCAGCCTTCGGTAAGCTGACTTAATAGTTTTGTCATCCGCATCCCGGTTGACGCCCAGAACCTCATAGAAATCACGTTTAGACATTAATCGGTTCTGCCCTAAATTTTCAGACTATTAACACTTTTTCAGGCGATACTTAACCCAGCTATCTTTCATTCAGTAGAATGTCAGGCTTTCTTTGCGTCTTTGTCATCATCGACTTCTTCAAACTCAGCTTCCACCACATCATCATTATCCTGATTGGTGTTCGTATCTTCAGCCTGCGCATCAGCGACATCCTGTTCACTCTGATAGGCCGCTTCACCCAGCTTCATTAATACAGCTGACAGAGCTTGAGATTTTTCAGAAATCTGCTGATCATCTTCGCCTCCCAGAGCTGTATTAAGCTCGGCGATTGCTGCTTCTACATCGGCCTTCATAGCCGCGTCAGCCTTGTCACCCAAGTCATCTATAGATTTCTGTGCGCCATGCACCAAGGCTTCAGCCTGATTACGGGCCTCAACCTTTTCCCGGCGTTCTTTATCCTGTTCAGCATGAGTTTCCGCTTCCTGAACCATTTGTTCAATCTCGTTATCGTCAAGTCCGCCTGATGCCTTTATGCTGATTGCCTGCTCTTTTCCAGTTGCCTTATCTTTAGCGCTCACTTTCACAATGCCGTTTGCATCAATGTCAAAGGTCACTTCGATCTGTGGGACTCCACGAGCTGCCGAAGGAATGCCTTCTAAATTAAACTGCCCAAGAAGCTTGTTATCGGATGCCATTTCACGTTCGCCCTGATAAACAGAGATCGTCACAGCTGATTGGTTGTCATCAGCTGTTGAAAAAACTTGACTTTTCTTTGTTGGAATTGTTGTGTTACGTTCGATTAAACGGGTAAATACACCACCAAGTGTTTCAATTCCCAAAGATAAAGGCGTCACATCCAAAAGTAGGACGTCTTTAACATCACCAGTTAGCACACCTGCCTGTATTGCCGCCCCACTGGCAACGACCTCATCAGGATTTACACCTCGATGTGGCTCTTTGCCAAAAAATTTTTCTACGGTTTCAATGATTTTTGGCATTCTTGTCATCCCACCAACTAGAATCACCTCATCAATTTCACTAGCTGAGACACCAGCATCCTTTAACGCTTTTTTGCAAGGCTCCAGAGACCGTTTGACAAGTTTATCAACAAGTTGTTCAAGCTTTGAGCGGCTCATCTTTACATTCAAATGTTTTGGCCCTGTTTGATCGGCGGTAATGAAAGGCAGGTTGACTTCTGTTTGTGTTGTGCTGGACAGCTCAATCTTTGCCTTTTCGGCAGCTTCTTTAAGGCGCTGCAGAGCCATCCTATCAGAGCGCAAATCAATACCCTGTTCAGATTTGAATTCATCTGCCAGAAAATCAATTACAACCTGATCAAAATCTTCACCTCCAAGAAAAGTGTCGCCATTTGTTGATTTAACCTCAAATACGCCGTCTCCAATCTCAAGAATGGATACGTCAAACGTTCCGCCTCCGAGATCAAATACTGCAATAGTACCCGTTTCTTTTCTGTCTAATCCATAGGCGAGGGCTGCTGCTGTCGGCTCATTAATTATCCGTAGAACTTCAAGACCAGCAATTTTACCAGCATCCTTTGTGGCCTGCCGTTGAGCATCATTGAAATAAGCTGGTACGGTAATCACAGCTTGATCAACGCTCTCACCTAAAAAAGCTTCAGCGTCCTCTTTCAATTTCCGCAAAGTAAAGCTTGACATTTGTGACGGTGAATACTCTTCGCCATCAACCTCAATCCAGGCGTCACCGTTTTTTGCCGGTTTGACTTCATAAGGAACGAGTTCAGAAAATTCTTTAATTGCGGACTCGTCTGCGCGTCGCCCAATCAATCGCTTCACGGCAAAAATTGTTTTTTCTGGATTAGTCACAGCCTGACGCTTGGCAGGCTGACCAACAAGACGTTCTCCATCATCCGCAAAACCTATCATTGATGGGGTCGTGCGAGTCCCTTCCGCATTCTCAATAACACGTGTGTCTTTCCCATCCATGACTGCAACACAGGAATTTGTTGTTCCCAGATCAATACCTATCACTCTTCCCATTTTCTGATGTCCTTTTTAAATCTTGGTTCCAGAAATCTTTATTCAGCGGCAACCAAAAATTAATTGCCAAACATATATAATAATTGTTTTTGTTGATGCAAGAGGCAGGCAAATACCAACGATACCCCGTAAATACGCCTCAACATGTCAATCTTCCACAGATTCAGAAGATTCAGGTTGTGCTGCCTTGGATACGCCAACCATGGCTGGACGCAGTAATCTATCATGCAGTAGGTAACCTAGCTGAACGACCTGAACAACTGTTCCCGGTTCGACTTCATCTGTTGGAACCTCGAACATTGCCTGATGCAAGTTATAATCAAATTTTTCACCGGAAGGGTCGATTTTGCTAATTCCGTGCCGTTCAAAGACAGACGCCACTTCACGACCAGTCATGTCAACACCAATCAAAATGTTCTTCAGCGTTTCGTCCATCTCGCTTTTATTTTCAGGGATGAGAGCAATTGCTTTTTCCAAATTGTCTATCGAAGAAAGCAAGTCGCGAGCAAAGGATAAAGGTCCATATTTTTTTGCCGCAGCTACCTCTCGCTCTGTGCGTTTTCGCAAATTCTCATTATCGGCCATCACTCGTAGAAACTGGTTCCTTAGGTCCTCTTCTTCAGGCTCTACTGGTCCCTCGTCAGTTCCATCTGAGGGCTCTGGTGGTGCCTCGTTTTCAATAGAATTAGCGTTGGAGGCGTTATTATCAGTAGCTTGACTTTCCCCAGTCCGATCCCCCTGAGTTAAATCGTCTTTTACTGATCCAGAATTTGTTGGCTCTGTGTTATCAGTGCTGCTTGTCATATTGACCCTCTTTGTTTAACACCATTTCACTTTGGAAAACAGAACCAACTTCACAGTAGGTCAACTCCAAATTCGCTGACAAATTATACTCAGCGATAAAAGATGTGGGGACAAAACACCTAAATGCCAAGTAGAGGTTGGACATTTTTTATATTTTTTTTTAACATGTGCTCTGAACAAGAATTGCAAGAAGACTGTTTCATGAAGCAAAAACCTTTCAATGATAATCTTGTTATGGCATCAATAGAAAGTCTGTATGAGCAAGCAAGCCACACAGTCCACTATAACACCGCAGGTCTCAAACGTCATAATCCCAACAATCTTCCTATTATCGGCAGCTTACCTGTGCAGATAGGCCTAAATGAGGGATTGAGTGAGTTGGATAACATTGTGCTTGCCGGACGTTTGCATGCAGCCTTTGCTGATGACAACCGGACCGGGATTACTGCTGAAACAGACCCAGATAAAGAACAAGAGGGCGATCCATTTCTAGAGATCAGGCAGGCCGTTATCGCTGCTGGCGACAACAATCAGAACCTTGGGTGGTCAAAACCCTCTGCACAAGAAAAATCAGACCCTGATTCAGGCAGCATAAACGCGCCTGCTTCGATACTTCCAGATGAACTAGCGGTTCAGTCGACAGAGCAAACATTTGCCAAGCACCTAGCCAATTTGATCGATTCTGAAATTGAGCGGCGTATGGCAGTTCTAAAGCAAACCACCAAAAAACTCTCAAATAAAAACAAAGCTGTTAAACAATCAAGCCCAAAGCAAAAAAAAGCAGGAAAAAGAGCGAAAAAGAAGAAAGAAAGTGCAGCAGGAAAACCCACAGCGAAAAGATCCTCTGCCACAAAACGGATAAAGCCAAAATGAATATTAAAGTTGCCTGTCCACATTGTCAGGTCGTTGGTGTGGTTCCCAAAAATTTAAAACATGCCAGTGACTGGCCAGTTGCTTGTCATCACTGCCATCAACATTATTTTTTGCCTGTTATAGCCTCACCAGCATCTTTATCCCGACAAATTGAGCTGCGTTGTTCAGATTGTGGTCGCGAGACTTCATTCGATAAGAACATCCACAAATCAATTGTCGAAGGCAATTTTCCTCTATTCTGCCCAGATTGTCATACCCCCCTAACTGGGCCGCAAAATAAAATTATTGAGCTTGACCAGACAGCGGCAGACTATTCTAATGCTATACAAGGTCTTGGAATGCGATCTGGGCTCGCTTTTGGATTTTTAGGGTTTTTTATCGCCAGCGTGTCAGTTATGGCAGCACATGAAGGCTTGATAAGCCGGGACTGGCTGGATGACTTCTTACTTCAAATACCTAAATATGCTGTTGTTCTTAGCTATTTAACGGATATGTTGAAGCCTAGTTAAGGAAACGGGCAATAGCTTTGCTTGTATAATCAACCATTGGAATTATGCGCGCATAATTCATGTGACGCGGTCCAATGACGCCAACCGCACCAATAATTTTTCGTTCGGCGTTCCGGTAGGGCGACAGGACAACTGAACAACCTGTTTCAGAGAATAAATCATGTTCAGAGCCAATAAATATCTGCAGGCCGTCTGCTGAGATTACAGATTGCATCAGCTGGGTTGCGTGGCTTCTCATTTCCAACTTATCAAACAACATGCGTACGCGCGCTAAATCATCTACAACTTTTACATCCTGAAGCAAATTGGCTTGCCCATTCAGAATTAATGAGGCCTCATCACTTCCATCTTCATCAGACCAGCTAGCTAAGCCCCGCGCGATCAAATCGCTAGTCAAAATATCAAGCTCTTCTTTATGTTGCAGCCGATCCTGATCAGCCAGTTGCACGATTGATGAAAGAGGTTTGCCCTTATAATGTCCATTCATATAGTTAGAGGCTTCAACAAGACAATGCGGGGGGATACCGGCAGGCATTTCAATCAGCCGGTTTTCAACATGTCCATTTGAGAACACGAGAATCACCAGAATTTTCTTGTCCTGAACAGGTACAAATTCAATATGATTTACAAATAAATCCTCACTTGGGGCCATCACAAGGGCCGCACACTTAGACAAGCCGGACAAAGCAAGACTAGCCTTATCTAAGGCCTGATTCACAGACAGCCCATCGCCTACCGCCAGCGGTTCATATGTTGCCACACTTTCTACCGGAAGAGTGTTTTTCAATTCCATCAGTCCGTCAACAAACAGACGCAAACCAGCATGTGTGGGCAACCTGCCAGCCGATGTGTGTGGCGAAAACAACAGTCCTGAGCCTTCAAGCTCTGCCATAATAGCCCGAACAGATGCCGATGACAGCGTAATTTCTGGATGAGCTGAAATCACACCTGATCCGACAGGCGTTCCTGTTTCAAGATAGTTATTGACAATGATATTGAAAATTTCCTGACTTCTCTTGGTCATTTCCAAAACAGGAAGTGAGGTCATGGGGATACCCTATTTTCCGCAGCTATGTTATCACATGTACATATTAACATAACCGTGTTTTGTTCTGTTGCAAAATTGTTCCGCAGACAACACATAGTAAAGGCATCAGAATAAAATGACTTCTCTCCGCCCTTCCGGCCGTAAAGCAGATCAAATGCGTCCTGTCAGTATTGAGCCTCATTTTTCACCTTATGCGGAAGGGTCCTGTTTGATCAGGTTTGGCCAGACACATGTGATTTGCACAGCATCTGTTGAAGAACGGGTACCTCCTTTTCTGCGGGGAACCAGACAGGGCTGGGTAACAGCTGAATATGGCATGCTACCGCGGGCAACGCATTCACGCATGGATCGCGAAGCCACGAAAGGCAAGCAGTCTGGCCGCACACAGGAAATTCAACGCCTCATCGGACGATCCTTGCGGGCTGTCACAGATCTTAACGCTCTTGGTGAGCGCCAAATAAAGATTGATTGTGATGTCATTCAGGCTGATGGTGGAACCAGAACGGCTTCGATCACTGGTGCATGGATAGCGTTGTCACTTGCCTGTGAGCAACTGCTCCAAAAGGGAAAAATTTCCTGCCTTCCACTGCGTGATCAAGTAGCAGCTGTGTCATGCGGGATAACAGAAGCAGGGGCTGTTCTGGATTTAGATTATACTGAAGACAGTAGCGCCCATACAGATGCAAATTTCGTTTTGACAGCAAGCGGTGGAATTGTTGAAATTCAGGGCACAGCTGAACAGACACCTTTCACGCCGGAACAGTTCAGCCAAATGCTCAGTCTTGCTCAAAATGCCTGCGCAGNGTTATTTTCACAGCAACTAATCACATCACGCCAATTGAGACCGGCCTGACCAGCCTCACTGAACATTTTAACCGCAGGACTTTATTATAAGATGTGTCGAGTTTTAAATCGCAAAGATAGACTCTTGATTGCCAGTCACAATCAGGGAAAAGTAGTAGAAATTGCTGATTTACTGCGTCCGCTGGAGATTAATGTTGTTGGCGCGCGCGAGCTGGAGCTGGCTGAGCCAGAAGAAACCGGCCAGACCTTTATTGAAAATGCTGTCTTGAAAGCAGGGCTTGCTGCAAAGGCAGCACAATTGCCTGCATTAGCTGATGATTCAGGCCTTGTCGTAAACGCCCTTGGCGGCGCNCCAGGTATCTATTCCGCTCGNTGGGCTGGCCCTGAAAAGGACTTTGACCATGCTATGCGCCGCGTAAGTGAAGCCCTGCTTATTGGGGGCAATCCAGACAGAAGCTGTTCATTTGTATGTGCATTAGCACTGGCCTGGCCAGATGGTCACGTAGAGAGTTTTCAAGGACAGGTGGACGGCAATATTACCTGGCCAGCCAGAGGTCAAAACGGCTTTGGATATGATGCGATTTTCACGCCACTTGGCCGCCAGCAGACGTTTGGTGAAATGAACCCAGAGGACAAACATGCCATTAGCCATCGTGCAGATGCCTTCGCCCAACTACTCAGCTCATGCCTGCAAAGCTAAACTTGAAAAATCATCCGCTTAGTCTGTATGTGCATTGGCCATTTTGTGTGGCAAAATGCCCATATTGTGACTTTAATTCTCATATGGCAGGGAAAATTGAAACCGCCGCTTGGCGGAACGCGCTCTTAACAGAACTGGGCTTTAGGGCAAGGCAAGCTGCTGAGGCCTTATCAGTCGATTACAGTAACATCGAATTAAAAAGTCTTTTTTTTGGAGGCGGGACACCCTCACTAATGCCCCCCCAGATTACAGCTGACATCATAGATTGTGCAGCAGGCCTGTTCAAAATAGCTGACGATATCGAAATCACTGCAGAAATGAACCCAACTTCTGTTGAGACAGAGAAATTAAACGCCTTTGCGCATGCTGGCATAAACCGTGTATCCGTTGGGGTACAGTCTCTTGATGAAGCCGGGCTAAAATTTCTGGGCCGAGAACATGATACAAAAGAGGCACTGTCTGCNATTACTGCTGCGAAAAGAATTTTCCCCTCTGTTTCTGCTGATTTGATTTATGGNCTCCCGGAGCAGACACCTGCAAATTGGACAAAACAGCTAAACAAACTGCTTAGCTTCGAGCTGGGGCATATGTCCTGTTATCAACTGACAATTGAAACAGGAACTATATTTCATACCAGAGCTAGGCAAGGTGATGTTTTGACCGCCGATGATGATGCTGTTGCCCATTTATATATGGTGACAGAAGAAGTGTTGAACGGAGCTGGCCTTAATTCTTATGAGGTTTCAAATTATGCTAAACCAGGCCAGGCTTCTACGCATAATCTGAATTATTGGAAAGCGGGTGACTGGCTAGCAATCGGACCAGGCGCACATGGCCGCCTGACAACAGCTAACGGACGCTTGCATATGGCGAATAGAAAAAGCCCTGATGGCTGGCTTTCAGATATCAACGTAAACGGTCATAGCTGTGAGACACAGATAATAGAGACCAAGTATCAAAGCTTTGAAGAATATTGGATGATGGGCCTGCGGTTATGTGAAGGCAGGCCTTTGACCCCGCCACCAGCCTTTGGTGGTGGAAATTTTTTCCTTCATCGAGACTGGCTGAATATTTTTATCCAAGAAGGGTGGCTNGAGATTAATAACAACTCTGTGCGAACAACTTTGCAGGGACGGTTGCGTCTGAACACAATCCTACCTCGACTGCTGGATGCCCCAGAAAATGAGCTCAAGGCTTAAAAGATCTGACTTTATTATTGCTGATCTGGAAAAGCTCATACTGACGTTGATTACGACCATCAGGCAGTAAATTGAACTGACCACTAAACCCTTGAAAACCTTGCTTGCGGATCAAACTAGCGCGCCAGTCTATATCTTTAGACTTTATTTTTGCTGANGCTGATCCTGCTACTTTTTGAGCCATCTCTTGTTTAGTCACAGCGATTAAGGCAAAGGCATCGAAACCAAGACGCACAAGAGTGTTTGAGGGCTTATTGAAAACAGACTGCCACTGCTTTTCAAAACCTCTTGATGGTGGCAGGCTTGCCTGGGTGATAATACTGCCTTGCAATGACGGTTCAGTTACAAGATCTGCCCTTGTCCATAAATCTGTTCCCAGATAAGTCACTCTTTCAGGGTCAAGGTCATAAAAAGCCAGCACAGGAGCCGTGCGTAATATAAAATCAGACTGTCCAGCTAAAATCAGCACATCATAAGCTGGTTCAGGCAGCGGGTCCTCATCTGATTCTGGCTTTCTGTAACGGCTAAAAATTTTTATGGCTTTTTTCAAACTGTCATCATCAGCCAAAACAACCGGAGGAAGCACCGTGGTCTGCGCGGGCCGCAAACCAAACTGGGAAAGTCGCTTCACAACATGCCCAAGAATTTGCTGTCCAAAGGGGTCTTCTGATGCCAATATAGCAATTCTTGTCTTATTCTCACCAACAGCAAAACCCAGTAAATGGTCAATCTGCTGTTCGGGCAAATAACCTAATACCCAGTTCCCCGGTGCAGCTGATTGAATGTTATTTGAAAGNGCAAGAACCGGAATAGCCGAGGCAGCTAATATTGGACGTGCTTTTTGAACAGCTGTTGTGAATAAAGGACCAACAACAATATCCACATCTGCGGCAACTGCCTCACGCGCAGACTGTTCTGCCTGCAGGCCGCCTTTTGTATCAAAAAACACCATATCAANTTCAGAATCCTGNANTTGAAACAATGCCATTTCAGCACCGCCAGCTATATCCCTACCTAATNTTTCGAAGTTACCTGAGAGAGGCAATAAAAACCCAATTCGCAATTTTGTAACAGTTTTTGGAGGCAAGCTGAAGGGCTGAGCTGNNGGCAAANCTCGCGGCTGTTTTGTCTTTAACAGGCCAAGTGCCGCATTCAATGCCTCTTCAGCAAGGCGGATGCGCTCATNGTCAACAGGTAGAGGGACAGCGGGCCTGGTCGCAACCAAAGCAACTTCATCAATTTGTTTGATTTGTTGTTCTTCAACCTGATCGATAAGATCCCCAACAATGTCAGGAACATCTTCCTGCCCGGCTTGAGGAACCTGCCTTTCTTGCAAAGGCGCTCGCGCANCTGTTGTCTGCACGGACGGCGTGGGCGACTGACAAGAAACTAGCAATATCAGACAAACCACACCTACCACAAAGTCATAGAATTTTGTTTTTCTATTTCGTGCAAACATAAACGAAAAATATCCTGTTAACATCGCAACTTTCATGTTTGTCTATACTGCCGCTTTGTTAAAATTGTGGCAAAGAGAAAATAAGAGGAATAAATGAAGAATTGAGGCAAGGCCCTAAAACAAAGTGAAAAGCAATGCTGATAATTATATCAACACCGATAGGTAATTTAGGAGATATCACGGAGCGNGTGGNACAGATGCTGGCGCAGGCAGATATTATNGCTTGTGANGATACGCGCCAAACGCGCAAGCTACTCGGTCTACTGAATATTTCATCTTCAGCAGAATTATGGGCCTATCATGACCACAATGGGGCCAAGATGCGCCCGAANTTAATTAATGTCATGAGGGCAGGCCGAAAAGTTGCNTTAGCCAGTGATGCGGGAACTCCTTTAATTGCAGATCCAGGATACAAGCTGGTCACAGCATGCCTTGAAAATAATATCCCTGTAACAGCTGCCCCNGGTCCTACAGCTCCCATTGCAGCCCTGACCCTTTCCGGGCTCCCTAGCGATAGATTTGCATTTCAGGGTTTTGTTCCTCAAAAGAAAAAGACGGCCAGAGATGCACTAGAGGCAAGTCACCTCCTAACAATGACACAGATTTGGTTTGAAACCCCAAAAAGGTTAGCCGCAACCCTCAAAATGATGGCTGATATCTATGGCAACAGATATTGTGTCATTGCGCGTGAACTTACCAAGCTGCACGAGACAATCTATCGGGGCATGCTGTCTGATCTCGCCAAACAATTTGAAAATGCCCCAACCTTAAAGGGTGAGCTAGTTTTGGTAGTGGAGGGCGCAGATAAACACGCCACCCAAGTTAGTATAGAGAAAATAAGCNGACTGCTTCGCAAACGCATGCAAAGAAGTGAGCCTACGCGATGCAGTAGAAGAAATNGAAGATTTGTCTGGGCTACCNCGCAAACAAATTTATCAGCTTGCTCTGACAATCAGTAAAAACGAAACATGAGTCCTGTATATTTAGAGTTTCAAATGAGCAGCGGAATACAAATTTCGCTATGGCAAAAACTGAACTGGCTACATAAACCCCAGAAAAGGTGGCTGCGCAGGTAAAGATGGGGTAGAGCCTGAACACCTCACATTTTAAACCCTGCGTTGAGAGGCTGTCGATACACTTGCAGGCACTGTAAACCANTNTTAGAAAAAATTTTATTACTTTTAGCGGGAAATACAGAATTCTAATTTTAAGGANTATACTTTGCCAGCATAAAAATCTACTAACAGCAGGCCCCCTCTTGGGGATTTTATATTCAGCGCATACGGNAGGCCATTAAAGATCTTACTCCCCTGTTTCGCCCTTACAANTCATACCCATTTAATCAACTTTCATTTTGAGAACAAAACCGTTGATAGTTCATCAAATATGAAATCAATTAGAAAATTGCTTTCCAATATATAATTTCTAGCCAGCTTGGAGCTTGGCAAGGCAGCAGAGTTGCTGTAAATGATTAATGGTCATATTCCAGAACGCAAACCGGGCGAGCATAGCCAGATTGTTGTGGCTTACGCTGTCCCCAGAAAGACCAGACACCTATGTTTCGACAGATTTTGATCCCCGGCTTCATGCTCGTTTTGTCATCATTTGCACTGACAAGCTGTATTGAAACTGCGGTCGGTCTTGGCACCGCCGCCGTGGCGGCTTCAACAACAGAAAAAGGGTTTTCAACGTCTGTTTCAGACACAGTGATTGAAGCTAAACTCACAGAAAAGTTCATTAAGAATGGTGCCTATCTTGTTACAGGCATTGAAGCGTCTGTGAGCAATGGCGCTGTGTTAATGACAGGTAAGGTGAACACACAAGAACAAAAAATTCTGGCGACGCGTCTTGCATGGGAAATCAAAGGCGTTAAAGAAGTGCTAAATGAAATTCATATAGTTAGCGAGAAGTCTCTGAAAACAACGGCGAAAGATTTGGCTGCCAGTGCGCAATTGCGTGCCGCCCTTATTGGTGATCAAGAGATATCTTCATTGAATTATTCAATTGATGTTGTAAATGGCATTGTCTATCTGTCTGGAGTTGCGGCAAATGAAAAGGAGCGCGAGCGAGTGATCACGCATGCCCAATCACTTCGGTTTGCCAAAAAAGTGGTAAACTACATTATTTTNTCTACTGACAAACGAGACTAGTCNCAGATGTCTTTAAANGTGGCCATTCAGATGGACCCNATCNACAAATTAGATATCATAACCGATACGAGTTTTGCGCTTGGGCTGGAAGCCCAAGCAAGAGGTCATCATTTGTGGTACTATACTCCTGATCGACTGAGTTATGAGGAGGGGCAGATATCTGCCTTTGGGCAGGCTCTAAAGCTATTTGATAATCCAGAAAAGTTCTTTGAGAAAGGGACGCTGGAACGGCGGCAGTTAAGTGATATGGATGTGGTTTTGATGCGTCAGGATCCTCCGTTTGATATGGCTTATATCACCGCAACACACCTATTAGAAATGTTGCCCGCTAAAACCTTCGTGGTAAATAACCCAGCCGAAGTGCGAAACGCGCCGGAAAAGCTTCTTGTAAACCGCTTTGCTGACCTGATGCCACCCACGGTGATCAGCCGTGACTTGAATGTAATCCGCCAGTTCAAAACAAAACAAAAGGATATAGTCATCAAACCTCTGTTTGGAAATGGTGGTGCAGGAGTTTTCCGACTTCAACCCGATGATCAGAATTTGAATGCCTTACTTGAAATGTTTTTTTCGCAAAACAATGAACCTATAATGGCGCAAGCTTATCTTCCGCAAATCAGAAAGGGAGATAAGAGAATAATTTTAGTTAACGGCCAGCCTATAGGCGCCATCAATCGCATCCCACAGGATGGTGAGGCACGTTCAAACTTGCATGTTGGAGGNACCGCATATCATAGTGAACTTACTGAACGCGATCACTATATCTGTGAGCGAATTGGTCCTGAATTGAAACAGAGAGGATTGCTGTTTGTGGGGATCGATGTAATTGGAGATTATCTGACAGAAATAAATGTTACCTCGCCAACAGGCATACGAGAAATACATCGATTCACAGGCATAAATTGTGCAATGCGTTTTTGGGAAGTTGTTGAAGATAATCTCGGCCATCATTACACAAACGGCCCGGTATATCCACATTTCAAGAATAATAGCTGACTAGCCATCGCTAAATCGGCTGTGGTTCAAAGAAAACGTGAAGTCACGTTTACACCACGCGCAGATATGCTGTGTTAATTTTATCGCGCAACACAGCAAAGGCTGAAATTTAGCCTACAAAGCAATATCTTTACAGAATTTAAAGTTAAGTAAATTCAACGTGAGACTGTGATGCCAAATCAGCGAGGGTATGGGCGCATCGGCCCAAGAGGCTCACCGCCAAGAATATGCATGTGCAGATGAGGGACNTCNTGATGACCNTTNTGTCCNGTNTTNGCAATNANNCGNAANCCTGNTTNTNCNACNCCNNNCTNNTGAGCCACNCGACCNAGCGCNNCTANAAANGCAGNCTGTTCCTCTGCNGNAGCGTGTGCTGCAAAATCAGCCATNTCCACATAGGNNCCTTTTGGTATNACTAAAATATGAACAGNNGCTTGTGGTTNAATNTCTNNAAAACTGAGTGTNTGCNGGCATTCATCNACCTTATCACANGGGATTTCACCGCGCANAATGCGAGCNAATATATTTTGATCATCNTAGNCAGGTCGGCTCATNNTTGTCTCCNTNNGACTNGAAATNTTTTAATTTATTAAATCTAGCGACTTTGTTTTTCAACAAGGCCAGATGTGCCTTGTCTACGCTCTATCTCCTGCCAGACATCCTTTGGGTCAATGTCAACCGCCGCCCATAACACAAGCAGGTGATATAACAGGTCAGCTGACTCAGCGGTCAATTTGACCTTATTATTATCCAATGCTTCAATCAGGACCTCTGTTGCCTCTTCACATAATTTACGAGCTGGATATGCTGGTGCATTTGCGAAAAGCTGGGCAGTATAACTATCTTCAGGTGACGCAATTTTGCGGCTTAAAATGATGTCATAAAGCCTATCAAGGCTATGTTTTAAATCAACTTTGTTTGTCTGATTTGCCATCTATCTTTCTACCTTTCAACCCTTATCAGATATCAGCCGGCGCACAGGTACCCCAGCCTCCTGCATTGCTAATTTTGCCTCGTCAATTGTAAATTGGCCAAAATGAAATACCGATGCAGCCAGAACAGCACTTGCATGTCCTTCCAGCACCGCTTGGGCGAAGTGCTTAGGCTGACCAGCACCACCCGATGCGATCACTGGTATACTGACAGCATCACTGACCGCTCGAGTGAGTGGTAAATCAAAACCATCTTGAGTGCCATCACTGCGCATTGAAGTCAGCAAAATTTCACCAGCACCCAATTTGGCGGCTTGGTGAGCCCAAATCACCGCATCTATGCCAGTTGGCTGCCGCCCACCATGTGTTGTTACTTCAAACATACCAGCCTCATTTAATCGTGCATCAATCGCCAGTACAATGCATTGGCTGCCAAATTTGTCTGCAGCACTCGCAATCAGACCAGGATCTTTAACAGCCGAAGAATTAACAGAGATTTTATCAGCGCCACATAGAAGCAATTTGCGAAAATCACTCACTTTACGCACACCGCCACCAACAGTTAATGGCATAAAACATTGATCTGCTGTCTGGGCAACCACCTCATAAATAGTCTCACGGCCTTCGTGGGTTGCCGTGATATCCAAAAAGCATAGCTCGTCCGCACCAGCA
>PBLM01000019.1 GCA_002721775.1 Rhodospirillaceae bacterium
CTTCAGCATTCATTTCGGTTGGCGGGCAAGCTGCATCGGCAGCCTCTACCGCTTCGTGATACCAGACATCCCTTCCGTCCTGCCAGGCGATATCAGTACCAGTCCGGCGCACAACAAAACAGGTTGTACAGTCAGGGCATGCTACGAGAGCCTTATCAGTATTAGATTTCAGCGGGATAGGCCGTCCCCCTCTTATTCCTTCATCTGCAGTAATTACAACTGTTGAGCCGCAATCCTTTATCCGGCCAGCAAGCGCGTCAGGTGAAAACCCGCCAAATACAACAGAATGGATGGCCCCGATACGGGCGCAGGCCAACATAGCCACTGCAGCTTCAGGGACCATCGGCATGTAAATGGTTACCCGATCACCTTTTTCAACGCCTCTTGCTTTCATAGCATTTGCAAAGCGGCAAACCTGCGCATGCAACTCTTTATAGGTCAAATGTTTCGAATCAGCTGGGTCATCACCTTCCCATAGAATTGCCGTCTTATCGCCTCTGCTGGCCAGATGGCGATCAAGGCAGTTTGCAGATGCATTTAGCGTTCCGTCTTCATACCATCTGATATGTACATCCGGCTTGTCATAACTAACATCGGAAATTTTTGAATATGGCTGCATCCAATCAATTCGTTTTCCATGTTCAGCCCAGAAAGCGTCTGGATCTGAAAGTGACTTTGCGTAAGTTGTTTGATAACCATGAACATCAATATGCGCTTGTGCGGCGCCGTCATTTGATGGCGGAAAGGTCCTGTTCTCGCTCATCTGTTTCCCCCTGATAATTTCTAAAATAAACGCAAAATTATGCCCCTTCTATAAGCAAAAAAGCGCAAAATAGTAAAGGTGCAGGCTACAATTTTCTGCCTATACTCAACACCTTTGATGCTTCAGCGTAGCTGATGAGGATAAATCTTATCAAGCAGAACATCTGCTGCATCAGCAGAGGGCAGGGACATGACCTGTTTGGCAACGTCAAAAGCAAACCCGTTTCTGGCCAGACGGGCCAAATGTCTCTGGTTATCTCCAGGACGAAGCTTTTCGCGCGAATAGGGGCCAACAGATTTTTTGCGGGCATAGATCAGCGCCGCTGCTAGATCATTATCTTCTTTATCTGCCGCTCTGCCGTTCTGATTGTTCATCACAGCCAGAGCCAGTTCGCGGCTAATCCCCTTCTGAACTAATTTTAGCAGTATCCGCCGTTGTGAAAACCCGTTCTGTATACCCTGTCTGAATTGGCTTCTGATGAATGCCTTGTCGTCGATGTAGCCTAACCTGACACAGCTTTCAATGATCTCCGAAATCATCTGATCTAAAAGGGCGGGGTCTGCCTGATTTAATTTACGCTGGGCAAATTTGCGTAATATGGTTTCNAGCTGNGCAGATGTGCTCGCATAACGGCCTAGATAATTAAGAGCTTTATTGGTCAGTCNTTTTNTAATCCGCTCTGCANATGGTCTGGGTGCNGANCTATCGGGATNATCAGCTGTCATGACACTTNCTTCTATATATCTCATCTGTGTTTCCAGCAGNTTTCATACCNGACCTGTGACTTGCGTTTTCTCNTTTGGNACCCTATTTNTNTAGCAGANGNTTCNTCCTCTTGTCTAATAGGTCTCATCTCTTATGGCGCGCAGNCCTTATAAATNCTCTCTTGTCAGNCCCGTTCGCATTTCAGGGTTGAACTGGATCGGCGTAAAGACCCTCTACTTAAAGGAAGTACATCGGTTTTTGAATGTGCCAACACAGACATTNCTTGGCCCTGTTGTAACGGCTGCTTTGTTTATGATGATATTTGCTGTTGCCGTTGGCGAACGGGCCGGGCTAGGAACCGGTGCTAATTTTGTCCAGTTTCTGGCACCGGGGCTTGTGATGATGACCGTATTGCAAAATGCGTTTGCCAATACATCCTCCTCGATTACTAGCGCAAAGGTCCAAGGCAATATTGTTGACTTGCTGATGCCACCACTTGGCCCGGGTGAGATTTTGACAGCGATGGTGGCAGCAGCTATGACTAGAGGTGTTTTGGTTGCCTTTGTTTGTATTGCTACATTCTGGTTCTTTGATGCGATCATCCTGCCGCAGTCTTTGCTGACAGCTTTGCTGTTTTTGCTNTTAGGGGCAGCCGTGATGGCGATGGCAGGGCTTATTGCAGGTATCTGGGCGCAGAAATTTGAGCATCTCTCGGCAATTACAAACTTCGTTGTTCAGCCGCTGGCCTTTCTGTCAGGCACCTTTTATTCAATAGACCGTCTGCCTGCACCCTTTGATACAATTGCTGGCCTGAACCCTTTTTTCATGATAATAGACGGATTTCGATATGGGCTGACAGGCTTGTTGGAAAGCCATTTGAAAACATCTTTTCTGGTGGTGGCAAGCGTGACAGCCTGCCTCGCCGTGATATGTTTCCGGCTCCTGGAGTCTGGTTTTCGTCTAAAAAGCTAGTGGGCGTCGATAATTGCGGCAAAAAGAGGGGCACATTCAAGTGACATTCACTGACGCAAAACCGGTTGCAGATGGGATCTTGCCTGTTCAGGAACTCAACGCCTGTTTTGAAAAGGGTTTTATCTCTTCAGCAACAGAGCTGGCGAAGGGTCANGTTCAGCCTGCNAGTCTTGATTTGCGGCTGGACAGGCGCGCCTGGCGGATNCAGGCTTCTTTCCTGCCTGGCATGAACCAGACTGTTCAGGATAAAATTGAAAAATTCGCAATGTACCCGCTTGATCTCTCAGATGGAGCAGTTCTGGAAACAGGCTGNGTTTACATTGTCGAACTACAGGAAGGATTGGCCCTGCCGTCAAGTCTGTCCGCACTGGCCAATCCGAAAAGCTCAACTGGTCGCCTTGATGTCTTTACCCGTCTAATCACAGATGGGGCGATTGAATTTGAAGCTGTTGCTGCAGGATATAATGGCCCGCTTTATGCAGAGATATCGCCGCGCACTTTTTCTGTTAAGGTCAGAAAGGGCAGCCGCTTGTCTCAACTTCGCCTGCGCCGTGGCCGGCAGAGCCTTGATGACGCTGGTCTTAAACAGTTGCAGAAGGCGCATAAAATCGTGCAGTTTGATGATCAGACACAGATTTCTATTCAGGATGGTATTGGCTTGTCTGTCAATCTGAATCCTCAGACAGACACAGAGCTGGTTGGCTGGCGCGCACGCAAACATGCCGGGCTTATTGATGTAGATGTTGTTGGCGGCCAGCNGGCAACACGTTTTTGGGAAGCAGTAACGCTGCGTGACCTCACCAAAGGGGGGTTGGTGTTAAACCCGGATGAATTTTACATCTTGGCCAGCCGTGAATTTGTNACTGTACCACCTGATTATGCTGCCGAAATGCGAGCCTACGATACGCGTGTTGGTGAATTCCGTGCCCATTATGCTGGGTTTTTTGATCCCGGCTTTGGTGGGCGGGNAGAAGGGCCCCGTTCAACCAGAGCTGTTCTGGAAGTGCGGTCTCATGATGTGCCTTTCCTGATTGAGCAGGGGCAGACCGTCTGTCGATTGGTTTATGAGCCGATGGCAGCTGCACCGGATTATCTCTATGGCGCAATGGGGTCGGGGTCAAACTATCAGTCCCAGGGACTTAAGCTGGCCAAGCACTTTTATATCTGATCAGCTGTTTTACAGTCCAGTCAAAAAACTTAATTTACTTGACANAAAGCCTTAATTTTTGGCATAGTTTGCGGCTTTATTCTGATAAAAGCTGAGGCAAACTAACATGGCAGACCAAAGCGCATACTCAGGCTCAGCGGTAATGCCAACCTATGGGCGGGCAGAGCTAAGTTTTGTGCGAGGNCAAGGCAGTTGGCTTTACACTGCAGATGACACAGCTTATTTGGATTGCGCAACAGGGATTGCTGTCAATTTATTTGGTCATAATGACCANCGTCTGACNGCAGCCCTGCATCAGCAGGCTGATAAGCTGTGGCACACATCAAATCTATACCGGATCCCCGAACAGGAACGTCTCGCCACACGGCTTGCCGAACATGCCAGGCTTGATCATGTGTTTTTCTGCAATTCAGGTGCTGAGGCCAATGAAGCGGCTGTGAAAATGGCTCGCCGCTTCCAGAACAGAGCCTCTGGTGAGGGATGCTATAAGATCTTATGCGCTGGCGGTTCATTTCATGGCCGTACATTGGCGATGCTGGCTGCAACAGATAAGCCGCTGTTTAGAGACGGGTTTGGGCCAATGCCGTCGGGATTTGAACATGTGCCTTTTGGCAACTTAAACAGTTTGCGCGATGCGCTGTCAGATGACGTGGCAGCGATTATGATTGAGCCTGTGCAAGGTGAAGGCGGGGCCAATGCCGCTCCTGACGGATACATGCAGGGTGTTAGGGCTGCAGCTGATGAATATGGATGTTTACTGATCGCTGACGAGGTGCAGACTGGTATGGGTCGCAGCGGCCATTTATTTGCCTATCAGGGAGCAGACATTCAGCCCGATCTAGTGGTTTTGGCAAAAGGTCTTGGNGGNGGCTTTCCTGTGGGTGCTGTTATCGCCAGACGGGATATTGGCGAGNCAATGGGGCCNGGCAGTCATGGCTCAACCTTTGGNGGCAATCCGNTAGCAATGGCTGTTTCGAANGCTGTTCTTGACGTGCTNGAGGAAGANGGNTTNTTNGNTGNAGTNNGNGAACGCATNGCTAGTNTGAATGGTTACTTGACGCAACTTCAACACTCTTGGCGAGAGGAAATTATCGAGCTGCGAGGAGCAGGGCTGTTGCGGGGACTGCGGCTAGCAGAAGGAATTGCCGTTGGTGAGGTGACAACAGCCTTGCGGGACAGGCACCTGCTCTGTGTTCCTGCAGCAGATAATGTCCTACGTCTGCTTCCCCCTCTGACAATAAGCGAAGATGAGCTGGCGATCGCGCATTCCGCTCTGGATCAATATTTTTCTGAAGTGACGGCTGCTTGAGCCGCGGCTTTTCTATACGCGCGAGGATGTAACGCCATGCGGCATTTTCTGGACATAAGAGATTTTGACAAGAAACGCTTAAGTGCCTTGCTTGATACCGCCCGTGACATGAAATCCGGTAACTATGTGGGCCGGCCGCTTGTCGGCCGTCATATCGGGATGATTTTTGAAAAACCTTCTACCCGTACAAGGGTCTCATTTGAAGTAGGAATTTCTCAGCTGGGCGGAAAGCCGGTGTTTCTAGCTGCAAGTGATTTACAGCTGGGCCGAGGTGAAACGGTTGGCGATACAGCCAAGGTTCTATCCCGTTATCTGGATTGTCTCATCATTAGGGCGATGACACATGAAACGTTGACCGAGCTTGTTGAACATTCAACCGTACCTGTGATTAATGGGCTTACAGATCAATCTCACCCCTGTCAGATACTGGCAGATCTGCAGACGGTGATTGAACATCATGGCAGCCTTGAAAATGAGGTTATTGTTTGGTTTGGTGATGGAAATAATGTTGCAAACAGCTGGATAGAAGCAGCTGCCTTGTTTGGGTTTGAATTGCGGCTTGCCGCGCCTGAGGTCTACCACCCATCTGCTCAACTGATTGCCTGGGCGCGGGAAAAAGGGGCCAATATTGTCATCACACGAGAAGCGCAGGAGGCTGCTCGTAACGCCAGCGTGCTGGTCACAGATGTCTGGGTGTCAATGGGTGATGATGAAGGCACAAGGTTTGAAGATTTTAGGCCGTTTCAGGTCACCCAGAGGCTTCTTAACCTTGCGAATCCAGATGCGCTGTTCTTGCATTGTTTGCCCGCTGTGCGAGAACAAGAAGTCACAGCTGAAGTGATTGATGGTCCACAATCTGTAGTTTTTGATGAGGCTGAAAACCGTCTTCACGCGCAAAAAGCAATTATGGCCCATCTTTTTGAAGATAATTTATAGTTAGATGGGTTGGGGTATGTCAGCGTCAAGTTTTCATTCATGACAGATAATTTATTTTTAGCTGCAACCAGCGCAGCTGCGGATCAAAGCTGTGTTGTGCCCTTCTATCTGACAGGCGGGATCTCCGGCCAATCAGCACCCTTGCTCAGAGGCAGGCTTGCGCGTTTGTTTTCGCCAGCAGCATCGATCCTCAGCCGCCATGCTTACCCCGATAGTGTCAGCGCAGTCTGCGCGGAAATGATGGGACTTGCTGCCTGCTTGTCCACAACCCTGAAATTTGAGGGTGTATTTACGGTTCAGGCCAAAGGGGACGGAGCAGTCAAAACCTTGTTTGCGGATGTCACCTCAGATGGTCATATNCGGTCCTATGCTGCNTTNGATGACCAGCAGGCAGGCCAGCTTAACGNATCAGNGCCTGCTNTTCTGCCGCGCCTGATGGGATCAGGCTATGTCGCTTTCACAATTGATCAGGCTACTGCAAACGGGGATTCTGGCCATCGATATCAGGGGATTGTTGAACTTGAAGGTCCAAATTTAGGCGATTGTGCTATTGCATGGTTCAAAAATTCTGAACAGCTGGCTGCGAATGTGATCACGGTTGCTCAAAAAACAGCCTCAGGTTGGCAGAGCGCTGCCTTATTTTTGCAACAAATTGCCGAAGAGGGCGGTCATGACCCTCTGAAGCGGACTGCAGCATCACTTGAAGAAGAATGGCACACAGCTATGGTATTAATGTCATCTGCACAGAAGGCTGAACTGCTTGACCCGACCCTGCGCCCTGATGAGCTTTTGTTCCGGTTGTTCCACGCCAACGGACTACATATTCAACCCTTTCGCCCAATGGTCGATCATTGTCGGTGTTCAGAGGAAAAAGTTGAATTAATGCTGCGGTCCTTATCTGCTGAACAGCGTGTAGATATGAGCGATGAGACAGGGCATTTGGTGGTGATTTGTGAATTCTGTAAAACAACACGAAGCTATCATAGCCAAGATTTCTCATAAATTTGGCGGTGCAGGCAAACATGGCAGAAATCAGTCATCTGTAAATGTGATGACTTTTTGCTTCAATTATTATAAAGCTTTGTTATCATTGTAAGCATAGTTGGCAGAATTGCCTGAGGTAAACTGGAATGATAAACCGCCCTTTGCGTAGCAGACGAGTTTTTTCTGGTCTGATTTTCGCTGGATTGCTTGTCTTGACTGGATGTGCANCCCCACCTCCTGTTATTGCCCCGCCGTCAAAATATGACCCTGCAGGCTTTGAATCTATTCGTATTGATGCACGCAAGCTGGAAATTATTGAAAACTGGCAGATGCCGATGGAGCCGCCTTTTATCGAGCATACGCTGACGCCTGATTTGTCTTCGATGGTTGTGGACTGGGCGAGATATGCGTTGGTGCCAGTAGGCGGTTCTGGTGAGGTTGTGCTTGAGATTTCACAAGCAAGCGTTCAGGTAACAGATTTGCCTCAGGGTACAGCTCTTTTAGACGTCTTTTCTGATCAGCAAGAAAGTAAAATCCGTGTTGATATTGTGNCGAAGTTGATNTGGATACAGCCTGTTGGGGGCAAGCAAGGTATTGTCGATGTGATTGCCTCAACAACTCGCACATTAAACGAATCTAAAACCCCGAATGAACGGCAAATTGCTGTAAGGGAAGCTATGGTCGAGGCTGTGAATTTGCTGGATGTTGAAGCTCGCAAACAGATGGCAAATATCGCTGAAATCGTTCGGCCTTAACTTATTCAACGACCCCAAAAACGTGGACTCAGCATAACTAAAACAGTAAAAAGTTCTAAGCGGCCAAGCAGCATGCCCAGACACATGGCCCATTTTGCACCGGCTGGAAGATTGCTAAAGTTACCAGCTGGGCCAATTACATCGCCTAAACCTGGACCGACGTTTGATATGGAGGTTGCCGCCCCTGACAANGCTGTTTGAAAATCGAGGCCAAAAAGCCCTAAAATCATCGTCAGCGCAACAAAACACAATATATAAAGGTAGAAAAACCCCATAACTGCATCCAGCACCGGCTCCGGAACAGGCCGCTTATTATAATAGGCTATTACGACAGCATGAGGCCTGAGCAACCGAGCAAGTTGAACCTTGATATTAGCGGCTAGCACTTGAAGCCTGAACATTTTGATGCCGCAGGTGGTGGACCCTGCACAGCCGCCGATAAACATGCAGATCAGAAGAATAGTTGTTGATGCCCCGCCCCATAGTGCAAAGTCAGCTGTGCCATACCCTGTGCCTGTTAAAACGGAAATAGCGTTAAATGAGGACAGGCGCAGGGCATCTGTCCAGCCATGGCCATCTTTGTTGAGATCAATTGTGATCAGGGCAATAACGGAAGCCATCAGAACCACAAACCATTTAACCTGCGGGTCATTCCACAGTCCCTTCCAGCCGCCGCGTGTAAGAGCCAGATAGTGCACAAATGGCAGGCTGCCAACGATCATGCCTGCAATAATAATCAGCTCAATNAGATGGGAATCAAATGCACCAATTGAAGATGTTTTTGTTGAATATCCGCCTGTTGCCAGTGTTGTCATTGCATGGGCGAGAGCGTCAAATGAAGGCATCCCCGCACCGGCCAGCATAGCTGTCCATAAAACCGTCAGTCCGGTGTAGACAGCAAAAATGCCCCCAGCTAACTGAGTAGCCCGGGGAATAACCTTATCTGCTGTCTCAAATGATTCTGTGCGAAACAGCTGCATGCCGCCAACTGATAGCATTGGCAAAACAGCTATAGCCATCACAATGATCCCGATTCCTCCTAGCCATTGTAACAAAGCCCGCCAGATCAGCAGACCTAAAGAAGCTTGCTCAATGTCGCTCAGAATNGTTGANCCCGTAGTGGTNATNCCAGATGTGGATTCAAAAACTGAATCAACCACAGACAGCTCAAGGCTTGAAAAGTAAAAAGGCAATGCGCCAAATAGACCAATCAGGGCCCATGCGCCATTGGTCANCAAAAACGCCTCTTTTAGGCCAAGTTCATTGTCATTGATCTTCCGGTTGGCCAGCCATAGGCAAATACCAATAAAACCGGTAAAAAGCGATGCGGCAGCAAAAGCATTCCAGTCTGGATTGCCGCTGATCAAATCGAAAGACATTGGGATCAGCATGGAAACAGCAAGAATGGATAGCAATAGACCTAAGATTTTGAGAACAGGTGCAGCGTGCATCAGCGTTATTTCGCCTCATCCTCATGCGCTAGGGGCCTCTCATCCGGCCTGATCTGCTGGATATAGCTGAGTTTATAGGCGTGTTTTAACCAAAATGTCCAGTCAAACTATGCAAGCTTGATATGCTGATAAAAACGATCGCGGAGATCAGCATTGTCCTTGAAATGTCCAGTAAACCGGGTGGTAACCATCGAAACGCCTGATTTCTTCACGCCTCTTGTTGTCATGCACTGATGTTGCGCGTCAACAAGGATAGCAACGCCTTTTGGCTTCAGGGCATTCTGAATTGCATTCGCCACTTGTGCAGTCATTGTTTCCTGTGTCTGCAGGCGTCTGCCAAAACTGTCCAGAACACGTGCCAGCTTTGATATGCCAACAACACGGTGATCGGGCAGATAAGCAATATGCGCCTGTCCCAGAATGGGAACCATATGATGCTCACAATGGGACTGCAGGTCGATGCCGCGCAACATCACCATATCATCGTAGCCTTCGACTTCTTCGAAGGTCCGGGCCAGCATATCTTCAGGGTCTTCATTATAGCCGGAAAAAAATTCTTCATACGCTCTGACAACACGGGCAGGTGTGTCCACTAACCCTTCGCGCGAAGGATCATCCCCGGCCCAGCGAAGAAGCAGCTCCACAGCCTTTTCAGCTTCTTCTCTGCTTGGTCTATGTTCTGTTTTTTCCTGCTGACATGCAGTGCTGCTGTTTCTGTCAGGTGTCGTGCTGTCATATGGTGTCATGACTCAAATCCGATCCTCATTCATTGGTATTACAAATATCATTTAATGCAACCAAGGGATGGTTACCCTACCACCTGATGCCTGATTTATCTTAATANATTATACGCTGAATGATCTTGTGAAGATCAGACAAACATAACTTGTGTATAAGTCTCCGTGTGAATCCGGCAGACATGAAGTGTAAAAATCAAAGCCTTTTAAGAAGTTTGGTTCATTGATAGAATTTCAGNACACAGAAACCCCTGAAGAACACAATGCGGGTGTTGCTCAGTTGGCAAAGCGTGAGCTCCCCAAACTTGATGTCACNAGTTTGAGCCCCGTTTCGTGCTCCATAAACGTTTGGNTTAGTGTCAGAGTGCGTCTTCAGGGCCGCCGAACAGAGTGAAACAAAATACTTATAAAGTGGTTGAAATATTGTCTTACCCTCTGTATAACCCGCGGATAATTGTTTGGCAGGTTCATCTCCGTGCTATGTTGGCATATTTTCCGGTCACTAATATAAAGTTGGTGGGCAACAGATAGTTGAAACAGCCCGTTTTATAATGAGTAGCATTTACTCTGTGTTCATTTTCAAGCGTGGTGAAAACGGGTGTTTCGACCAACATCACAGACTTATTCACATTGATATAATGCATAAATGGAGTGATATTTATGACGAAAACAACGCTTTCAGGTCAGAAAATTGCAATCATGGTCGCTGCCGGATTTGATGAAAAGAATTTCGTTGAAATTCAGAAGATGCTGATGGGCCAAAACGCTCAGCTGAAAGTTATTTCTGCATCTACGGGGCTGGTGCAAGGTTGGACAGGGACCCAGCTTGGAATGTTCTACCCTGTCGATTCTCATCTCTCGGAAACACTTGCAGTTGATTTTGACGCCCTGATCATCCCATCTGGTAAAGCGCATCTTGCAACATTGGCTGAAGAATTACATTCCGCACGTATTATCAAGGCGTTTTTAAGAGAAAATATGCCCATTCTGGTTCAGGGTGATGCGCTTGACCTGATAAGTGAAATAGATACAGTCATTCAGGTGGAACTGATACGCGCTCAAGGTGAAATTGGNCTTCATAACCGCATATTGTGGGCTGGAGCCGAGACATCAATCGCACAGGTCACGCGTGAGTTTGTAGCTGTGTGCCTCTCAAAACAGGATGGTGACAGCGCAGCTGCCTGAGGGTGGTAGCAGGTCAGTCTGACCTATCGGTCATCAAATAAAAGCAGGATTCAACAAGAATGACGTTGCCTTCACCCTGCATAAGTATTTGTCAGATTGACCCGGAAACAGGTAATTGTCTGGGCTGTTACCGTAGCCGCCAAGAAATTGCTAAGTGGCCAGCAATGAGCACAGACGAGCGGGCCGACCTTTTGCAGGCACTAAAACAGCGCCGATCAAAAAAAACGGGTCTTCATCCCAGACAGACAGGGCGCCGCCAGCGAAAATAGTGGCGCCATAGTTCCCCACAGCCAATGAGCATAAGGCTGAGATATGAGAAAAACATTTGAACTGATATGAGCAGCAAGAGATTGGCTACTGGCAGATGGCGCAAACGGAACAAATTTGTTTCATGCAGGGCTTGAAGCCGGTTATCCGCCAAAATTGTGGAATNTTNAATATCCAGACCGTGTAATCACCTTACATGCGAACTNTATTGCAGCTGGGTCTGATGTTATTCTGAGTAATTATTTTGGTGGTACATTATTTCGCTTAAAGCTGCATCACGCTGAAAACAAGGCAACTGAGCTGAATTTGGCCACTNCTGGTCTGGCTCGCCGGGCGGCAGATGCGGCGAATAAACCAGTTCTAGTTGGCGGGGCCATGGGCCCGACAGGAGAATTGTTCCAGCNCTTTGGCACGTTNACAGNTGACGCAGCTGAGCAGGCTTTTGCTGAACAAGCTCTCGCTATGGCTGAGGGTGGAGCGGATCTGCTGTGGATTGAAACCATGTCATTGCTGAAAAAATTGAAGCTGCTGTCTAGGTAGCGTGGCAGACGAATTTGCCTGTGTTGGCGACAATGACTTTTGATACGGCAGGGCGGACCATGATGGGGGTCACGCCAGCTGCCTTTTCTGATTTCGCAACATCACTTGGCCTCGATGCCTGTGGGGCTAATCTTGAACATGTGTGGGTGATGGCAAAGGCTCTGAACCAGACCCCGCCAGAACGACAAGCAACGCTGTCAGAAATGGAAGCGAAGCTTGGTAAAGTCCGTAAAGAACTGTCAGATAATGCCCACGAAGGGCAAAGAGGGTGCCGCTGCAGACGTCGGCGGGGCTAAAGGCGACAAAGTCTTCAGCCAGACAAAAGCTTGCAGTTTAGCAGTTTTGATGCATACTGCGGCATGATTTTANCCCAGTTGTTTTTCAAGTGACGGAGACTGAGATGTTGCACACCTATCGATCACATAATTGTGAGGCGCTAAGAGCNACAGATATCGGTCAGACCGTCAGATTATCCGGGTGGGTGCATCGCAANCGTGANCATGGCGGTGTTGTATTTATCGATTTGCGTGANCATTATGGGCTGACACAGTGTGTGACAGACAGTACTGATGCAGCCTTCGCTGGGGCTGAGAATGTACGTAATGAGACCGTCGTAACCATTACGGGCAAAGTCAGGGCTCGTTCAGAAGATACAGTCAATGCCAATCTGCCCACAGGAGATATTGAGGTTCACATACAAGATTTCACTGTTCAGTCTGTTGCTGAAACATTGCCTCTGCAGGTCAATTCTGATGAAGATTCCGGTGAAGAGGTAAGACTTAGGTANCGGTACCTTGACCTACGCCGTAGTCGACCGCATAGCAATATCATGCTTCGTGCGCAGGTTATTCAGTCCATCCGTCAGCGTATGGTTGCTCAGGGCTTTACTGAGTTGCAAACACCCATTCTCACAGCCTCATCACCAGAAGGGGCACGTGACTTTCTGGTGCCTGCAAGGCTGCATCCGGGTAAATTTTACGCTTTGCCGCAGGCACCTCAGCAATTCAAACAGCTTATCATGGTCTCTGGCTTTGACCGTTACTTTCAGATTGCCCCTTGTTTTCGTGATGAAGANAGCCGCGCTGANCGCAGCCCAGGTGAATTTTACCAGCTTGATCTCGANATGAGCTTTGTTGAACAGAAAGATATATTTGCTGCCGTTGAACCTGTNATTCGGGGTGTGTTTGAAGAGTTTTCAGACAAGCAGATCGANNCTGANTTTANNCANATNCCATTTGATGAGGCGATNCTGAAATATGGNNCAGANAAGCCTGACCTGCGCATTCCCATCGAAATTGTTGATGTCACAAATATTTTTGATGGTTCCGGTTTTTCCATTTTTGCCAAAAATATTCAGAAAGGGGCGGTGGTTCGCGCTGTACCAGGGCCGGGATGCGGCAGCCGGGCGATTGCCGACAGAATGAACAGTTGGGCGCAAGGAGAAGGCGCGCCAGGCATGGGTTATATTATTTATGGTGAAGGTGAAGCCCGCGGTCCGGTGGCAAAAGCCCTTGGAGCTGAAAAAGCAGAAGTAATTCGCACCCAGTTAGGGTTGGGTGATGGTGATGCAGCCTTCTTTGCTTGCGCACCTGAAAGTGAGGCCGCCAATTTAGCCGGAAAGGCCCGCATGCGGATTGGGGAAGAGCAGAAACTGATCGATCACAACAGCTTTAAATTTTGCTGGATTATTGACTTCCCAATGTTTGAACCGAATGAGACAACGGGCAAGATTGAATTTTCACATAATCCATTCTCGATGCCGCAAGGTGGGCTCGAGGCGTTGAACACCCAAGACCCCCTGTCCATTAAGGCTTGGCAGTATGACTTGGTGTGTAACGGGGTGGAACTGTCAAGCGGTGCAATTCGAAACCATCTTCCAGAGGTTATGTATAAAGCTTTTGAAATTGCTGGCTATGGGCCGGAAGTGGTTGATGACCAGTTTGCGGGTATGATTAATGCTTTTAAATTTGGCGCTCCACCACACGGCGGAATAGCTCCGGGCATTGACCGAATGGTGATGCTGATTGCTGATGAGCCAAATATCCGTGAGGTGATTCTGTTTCCCATGAATGGCAAAGCCGAAGATTTAATGATGAACGCACCATCTGAGGTTGATGACATTGCCCTGCGTGAGCTACATATCCGGCGTCAATTGCCCCGGAAATCTTAAAATCATTTTGGAATTAAAAGGATCGTTCATTGCTGTGCCTGCAACCTATGCGTAACAATTAGCACAACGCTGAGTAACAGCACCGCCCCAGCCTGATGTAGCGCTCCGGCCCAGACGGGCACGCCAAGCAGTAATGTGGTTATTCCAAGCAGGAATTGACTAATAACAATCACTGGCATGATATGTACGAGACCCCCTAGCCCTTTTCGCAGGCCAGATACCCAAAGACCTGCCACGGCCAAGACAGTCAGCACCGCGATCCAGCGATGGTGGAACTGGGCTGAGGCTGGATTATCAAACGGGTCAGACAGGCCGTTTTCCCCATATTCAACAGGGACTAGCCCATCTCCCATCAATGGGTATTCATTGTAGAGAAGACCGGCATCCATGCCGGCAACAAAGGCTCCGGCAACAATAGTCATTGACACAAGTAACAAGGTCGCTGCGGCATGGCCAGATGGCCGCTTTGACCTTCCAAAACGTAAATTTAAGGCTGTCCACAGTAACAACACCAGGAGAAGCAGTGCCATGCTGAGATGGGTTGCCAACCTATATTGTGACACCGCAGGATTATCGATTAAACCAGAAGTAACCATCCACCAGCCGATAATTCCCTGCACGCCTCCAAGTGCGAGCAGACCAAAAAGTGGAAGGCAATAACCCTTTGGAATTCGCCCCGTAAGCCAGAAAAATAGTAAAGGGAGTCCAAAGGCTAATCCAAGTAGTCGGCCCCAAACCCGATGAACATATTCCCAGAAGAAAATCACCTTGAAGCCGGCCAGATCCATATCCATGTTTACCTGTAAAAATTCAGGTGAGTTTTGATAAAGCCTAAATACCCGCGTCCATTCGGCTTCTGTCAACGGGGGCAGAATGCCAATTAATGGCCGCCATTCAACCATAGATAGCCCGCTGTCTGTAAGGCGTGTGACACCTCCAATCACTACCATGATTG
>PBLM01000020.1 GCA_002721775.1 Rhodospirillaceae bacterium
TTTTCTAGCAACGCTGCCACTGATGAGGCATGACACAGTCTTGTGCAGTGGTCAACATTATTTGTCTGAAAACAGCTCCGCACGAATTTCTGCACTAAATAAGCCTCTTCATTTGTACCCTTGGCAGACCCGAAGCCGGCAAGGGCAGATGGTCCGTCTGCAGACTTTATCGCGGAAAAGCCAGCAGCGGCCACATCCAGTGCTTCTTCCCAGCTGGCTTCACGGAAATGGGTAAGAGGAGTTGCCGGATCGAACGTGTCTCCATCTGATTTAGGCACATCGCTTCGCCTTATCAATGGCATCTGGAGGCGCTCAGGATTATGAATATAATCAAAGCCATAGCGACCTTTCACACACAGTCTGCTCTGATTTGCCGGACCATCCCTTCCAGATACAGAGACAATTTTATCATCTTTAACATGAAAGGTGAGTTGACAGCCCACGCCGCAATATGGGCAAACAGATTCAATCTGACGGTCTGGCGTAATTGCCAGTTTCTGCGTCTTATCCAATAAGGCTTTTGGCATTAGTGCGCCTGTTGGACAGGCTTGAACGCATTCGCCGCAGCCTACACAGGTTGATGCGCCCATTTCATCATTAAAATCAAAAATGATATGGGCATTTGCGCCGCGACCAGCTAGCCCAATAACATCATTAACCTGCACCTCGCGGCAAGCCCGCACACAAAGATTACACTGGATACAAGCTTCCATATTCACAGCTATAGCTGGGTGGCTGCTGTCTGGGTGCGGTGTGGCTGTTGTGCGCGCAAAACGGCTGTCTGTTACATTCTGTGTCTCAGCATAGGCCCAGAGCTGAGATTTCGGATCAGGGGCTGATGCGCGTGTCGGTTGGTCGGCAACCAGCAGTTCCATCACCATTTTTCGGGCAGTTTGTGCCCGCTTTGACGATGTGGACACAACCATGCCTTCACTGACTTTTCGCTGGCATGAGGCGGCCAGCACGCGCTCACCGTTAATTTCTACCATACAGGCTCGACAATTGCCGTCTGCACGGTAGCCGCTGCCGTCCTTGTAACAGAGATGTGGAATATCAGTTCCAAGTTCGGCTGCAGCCTGCCAGATGGTGTGGCCGGCTTTTGTTGTGACCTGTTCATCATCTAGAGTAAAGGTCACTTTCGTTGATTTAGTTATCTGATCATCCATTATCTAAGCCCCCTCGACGGGCGGTTTTGCCTTTATTGCTAGGCTTTCTTTTTTCCAACATTCCCTTCCATGATATCATGGGGGAAATGCTTTATCGCGCTGAGAAGAGGGTTTGGGGCAGCTTGGCCCAACCCGCAGATACTTGCATCAGCCATAGTAGTAGCCAACTCTCCCAGTAAATTTGTGTCCGGGCAAGAGGCGGCCATCAACTCCGCTGCCTTATCTGTTCCTGACCGGCAGGGGGTGCATTGCCCGCAGCTTTCATGGGCAAAGAACCGCATTAGATTTTGCGCTGCCTGCCAGATATTGTCCTGATCGGACAGAATAACCACAGCATGAGAGCCTACAAAACAGCCTTCCTCAGCCAACCTGCCGCCGAAATCGAGCGGAATATCTGCTTTGCTGGCGGGCAAAATGCCACCTGAGGCTCCGCCAGGAAGATAGGCTTTGAACTGATGACCATCAGCCATACCTCCACAAGCAGCGATCAGCTCTTCAGCTGTGCTGCCAGCAGCAGAGGTGACCAGACCAGGTTCTTTTACCCGTCCGGAAACAGAATAGGTGCGAAACCCGGGATGTCCGTCCTTGCCTTGCTGGTTATACCACTCCGCCCCTTGTTCGAGTATGTCACGCACCCAGAACAGCGTTTCAATATTATTAACCAATGTTGGCTGACCGAAAAGGCCTGTCTCAGCCACATATGGCGGACGATGCCGCGGAATGCCTCGCTTGCCTTCTATACTTTCAATCATGGCTGATTCTTCACCGCAGATATAAGCTCCAGCCCCGCGTCTCAGCTCAATCTCAACGTGTTCATCAAGTCCAGCTACTGTTACTTTCTCCAATTCACTACGCAACATCTCGATGATTTCTGGATATTCATCGCGCATATAAATATAGGCTTTATCAATCCCCACGATATGTGCGGCTATCAAAACACCTTCGATCATTCTGTGCGGGTCGGTGGACAAATAATGCCTGTCTTTAAATGTGCCTGGCTCACCCTCATCGCCATTCACAGCTAGATTGCGGGGCCCGTCATAGCTCGATACGATTCGCCATTTTCGACCTGTCGGAAAGCCGGCCCCCCCCAGACCGCGCAGGGCAGAGGCTTCCAGTTCTGCCAGCAGCACCTGCTTATCTGCCTTGCCTGCAGACAGCGCCTTAACCAGCTGATAGCCGCCTGCATCGCAATAAGCGTCAAAATCGTTATAACCTGCAAGGGATGCGCTCTGAACAGGGGCATCTGCTGTCATTCTAAGAGACTCTGCACGGGCGGTTGGGATCAGGTGATGCCCGTCTGCTGCTGCCGGGGCTTTGTCGCAGGCCCCGAGACAGGGCGCCGCAACAAACCGCGCATGTTCAGACTTCATTGCTTGCAATTCTGCCAGCAAGTCATGACTGCCCTGCATCATGCAAGACAACGATGTGCAAACCCTTATGGTTCGTGGTGGCGGCGGTGTCTCGCCCTCACTAATCAAGTCGAAATGATCGTAAAAACTAGCCACTTCCCAGATTTCAGCCATCGGCAGACGCATCAACTCTGCCAATGCAGCCAAATCTGCAGCCGATAGATAACCTGTTTTATCCTGCAGTATATGGAGATATTCGATTAGCCGGTCACGTTGCAGGACCTTTTGCTGAAGATGAGGTCCCAGAACATCTGTAACAGCCCCCATTCGGGCGGGATCAACCTGCCGTCCTTTTGGCTTGTAACGGCCCTGCCGCTTTGGCGTTTTATCAGGGCTAAATGATGATTCTGGCATATTCAGTGTTTCCCTAACAACAACAAAAATTATCCAGAGCTTAACATGTCTAGACTTATCTCTCGATGTACTGTGACCAGAAACAGCATGTCTGTTTTATCGATTTCTGGCCTGTTCTGTCTTTTCTGCGACAAGCTCAAGCGCAACATGCTCTGCATGTATAACTTGTTTGCCCACCTCTTCAACCGTAACGGTCACAATCTGACCTATGATGGACTGAACCTGAGTGTCTCCCCAGTCTAAGCGTCCTGGATGACGGACAAAATCACCAACTTCTAAATCAAAAATCACTTTTTCGAACCCTTCTGCCTGCCTTTTCTGTTCTAAATTGGCTTTTTTCTAAGTCTAGGCGACACTGCGCCAGGTGTCTAATCATGTAGGGGCAGGTTTATGCACTATTTCAGCTACTAAAAAATGAAGGCCAGAAAGGGCTATTCGTGAAGCGCTTCTATTGGTGAACGTAAAATTCAAAATTGGGGACGCCGCAAATAAATTATAGGTGCCTGTTGCAGGCATAATTTTAGGCTGTGTAATGGGGGCTTGAAACACTCTGAGGAATCGAGTAACAGAATGGCAAACGTGACAGTTTGAGCCTACATTTGACGGGCAAATTTTAGAAATTAGCTCGCAATTCATTTATGAAAGCGTTGAATATAGAGTAAGGGGATTAAAAAATGGGTACGCCGAAAGCTTCCACTTCTGTTGATACGCCGATTGCAGAATTGCCAGATGGCTATAAACCATCTGCAAACGAAGATTTTATGAATGATCGGCAGCGTGAATATTTTCGTCAGAAATTGCTGGCTTGGCGCCTGGATCTTCTTGTTGAAGCCAATCAGACTATTGCTAATCTGTCGACTGAAAGCCTGCATAAACCTGACCAGATGGATAGGGCACAGATAGAAAGTGCCGCTGCACTTGACCTGCGGACACGTGACAGAGAGCGCAAATTACTGCAGAAAATCGAATCAGCTTTGCGGCGTATTGAGGATGGCACATTTGGTTATTGCACGGAGACAGACGAGCCGATCAGTCTTGCGCGCCTTGAAGCACGGCCTATTGCCTCTATGTCACTACAGGCGCAAGAACAGCATGAACGCATGGAACGTGTCCACCGCGACGATTAGTTTTTCAAAGGTTATGGTTGCTTAAGAGATGGACGGTTGTCCAGGCGAGACGCAACGGAGCAAAATTTTTTGCGGACCATCGCGGAGCTGCATACAAAGTTGCGTTCAATCCTACGGCTTTTGAATTTCAATTTATAATCCTTTAAGCTCAAAAGAAGCATATGGTTTTNCNNAANAATCNNNNAAAANGAACAAAAGGTGAATATTNNNGTTGCAAATAGAACAAAANTAGTACATANNAGANTTAATGTNNTGCATCTNANATTTAATAATNATNNTNNTNGCANATGCANAGCAGAAAAAACANNTTNTGAATATTCNGGTGATGGACAGAGNAAACAGACTATGCANNATGGAGACTTCTAATGGGCGCTGAACTTTTGGAACTGAAAATGAACGAAACAGATAAANCTAAGGCACTTGANGCCGCNATNGGNCAGATTGAGAAAGCGTTTGGTAAAGGTTCTGTCATGAAATTGGGCCAGCGGGACAGTGTGGTTGATATTCAGTCAATATCAACAGGGTCTCTGGGCCTTGATATTGCTCTTGGTATAGGCGGCTTCCCAAAGGGACGTATTATTGAGATTTATGGCCCTGAATCGTCTGGCAAGACAACACTTGCCCTTCATGCGGTTGCAGAGGCGCAGGCTGCTGGTGGTAATTGTGCATTTGTAGACGCTGAACATGCCCTTGACCCAACCTATGCTCGGAAACTGGGNGTGAATCTAGATGATCTGCTTATCTCGCAACCAGATGCGGGCGAACAAGCTTTGGAAATTGCTGATACGTTGGTGCGATCTGGAGCGATTGATGTTTTGGTTGTTGATTCTGTGGCTGCTCTTGTGCCACGGGCAGAACTGGAAGGCGAGATGGGGGATCATCATGTTGGTCTGCATGCGCGTTTGATGAGCCAAGCTTTGCGGAAGTTGACTTCGTCGATTGCGCGTTCAAACTGTTTGGTGATTTTCATCAATCAAATTCGTTTAAAAATCGGGGTTATGTTTGGAAACCCTGAAACCACAACAGGTGGGAATGCGCTTAAGTTCTACGCATCTGTGCGTTTGGATATTCGACGTATCGGAGCGATCAAGGATAAGGATGATGTGGTAGGTAACCAAACCCGGGTAAAGGTGGTCAAAAACAAAGTGGCAGCTCCCTTCCGTACAGTTGAATTNGACATCATGTACGGTGAGGGCATTTCTAAGACAGGTGAACTTCTTGATTTGGGTGTTGCCGCTGGCTTGGTTGAAAAATCCGGATCTTGGTTTTCATATGGCAGTCAGCGTATAGGGCAGGGGCGAGAGAATGCAAAAACATTCATGAAGGAACATCCTGAGATTGCTAGTGAGCTGGAAACAGCAATCCGGTCAAACGCAGGCCTAGTTCAGGAACAGATGATGGACGCCAGTATCGTAAATGATGAAGAGGCAGATGCTTGAGCAATTTGAATCACNGCCTNTATGGTTGTGCATTCGGGTTGTCAGGTAGGTAAGTCTGGACAAGCGTAGACGGTTTTGCGTAAAACGGGACAGGTTATGGTGAATAGGGCAGCTATCGTTTTGCTGACTGATTGACTGTTTAATTATTGTAAGCTCTTTTTGACAAGTTCTCGCTATGACATCTGTTTCTGATATTCGTTCAAGTTTTCTTTCTTTTTTTGCTGCTTGCGANCACGAAATTGTCGCGTCCAGTTCGCTTGTACCGCAGAATGACCCGACACTAATGTTTGCAAATTCNGGTATGGTGCAATTTAAGAATGTTTTCACTGGACTTGAAAGCAGGTCATATAGCCGGGCGACAACATCGCAAAAATGTGTGCGGGCAGGTGGGAAGCATAATGATCTTGAAAACGTTGGCTATACCGCGCGCCATCATACATTTTTTGAAATGTTAGGGAACTTTTCTTTCGGTGATTATTTTAAGGACGTGGCTATTGAGCACGCCTGGTCATTGATTACTTCAGACTTCGCTCTGAATAAAGACAAACTTTTGGTAACGGTCTACTCAGAAGATGAGGAAGCTGCTGTGCTATGGCGCAAGATTGCCGGTCTGTCTGATGACAGGATTATTCGCATATCAACTTCAGATAACTTCTGGTCAATGGGGGCAACTGGTCCATGTGGTCCTTGTTCTGAGATTTTCTATGATCATGGAGACCATATTTTCGGTGGTCCACCTGGTTCACCAGATGAAGATGGGGACAGATTTATTGAAATCTGGAACCTCGTCTTTATGCAGTACGAGCAGACCGAGACAGAAAGGCTGAACTTGCCAAGGCCTTCAATTGATACTGGCATGGGGCTTGAGCGGATTGCTGCTGTTCTACAAGGCAAACATGATAATTATGATATCGACCTGATGCGCGCTTTGATTGAGGCATCTGCTGATGTTTCCCATACAGATGCTGATGGCCCGAAAAATACATCGCACCGTGTAGTGGCTGATCACTTGCGTTCAGCTGGTTTCTTAATTGCCGATGGTGTGCTGCCTTCAAATGAAGGGCGGGGCTATGTCCTAAGGCGGATCATGCGAAGGGCGATGCGACATCTGCACCAGTTGGGTTGTAAAGACCCGGTGATGTATCGTCTCGTGCCTGCTCTGGTTCGCGAGATGGGTGGGCATTATCCTGAACTTATGCGCGCAGAACCGCTGCTCACAGAAACACTTAGGCTTGAGGAAACCCGGTTTAAAGAGGCACTTGCCAGGGGGTTGAAGCTTTTATCGGCTCAGGTTGAGGGCAAGGCATCTGGTGGTGTTCTCTGCGGTGATACAGCTTTCCGCTTATATGATACATTTGGGTTTCCACTGGATTTGACTGAAGATTTTATGCGGGGATATGGCTGGGCTGTTGATGTAGCTGGCTTTGATGCAGCCATGAAGGCACAAAAAGAAGCCGCCCGTGCAGCTTGGGTAGGCTCGGGCGAAACAGCAGACGAAGAGATTTTTCTTGAATTGGCTGATAAGAGAGGGGCGACGGAATTTTTAGGTTATACCAGTCTTTCCTCTGAAGCGATTGTGGCTGATATCCTTAGAGAGGGTAAAGCTGTAGGCACAGCTAAAGCAGGTGACGAGGTCATTATCTGTGTCAATCAAACACCTTTTTATGCTGAAGCGGGTGGGCAGATTGGTGATACCGGTGTGATGCGTTGGACGGACGCGTCAGCCGTGATTACGAACACCACAAAAACAGCTGGTTTGTTTTTGCATCATGCTCGGATTGACAATGGGATATTGGTGCCGGGTCAGGCTGTTACTCTGGACGTAAATGCCAGCCGGCGTGAGGCATTGAAAGCCCATCACAGCGCAACGCATCTGTTACATGAAGCATTGCGTGAAGTGCTTGGAGACCACGTGGCCCAAAAGGGATCATTGGTCACGGATACTCGGCTTCGCTTCGATTTCTCACATCCAAAAGCAATGGCAAATGATGAAATTGCGGCTGTTGAGATGATTGTGAATGAGCGTATCCGGATGAACAGTCAGGTCTCGACAAAAATTATGACCCCTAATGAGGCTATTGAAGAAGGGGCGCTGGCCTTGTTCGGCGAAAAATACGGCGATGAGGTGCGTGTTGTTTTTATGGGTGGGGCTGCAAGTCATAACGACCGATCATCCTGGTCGGTTGAGCTATGCGGAGGAACACATGTTGCACAGACGGGTGATATTGCCTTGCTTCATGTTCTTTCTGAATCTGCAGTGGCAGGCGGTGTGCGCCGTATTGAGGCCGCAACGCATGAAGCAGGGCTTGCCGGGTTGGCGGCTAATAAAGCAGTTCTTTCTGAATTGTCAATTGAGCTGAAAACACCACCGGATCAGCTGGTGTCGCGTGTGGCGCAGTTGCTGGAGGAGCGCAAAACTCTTGAAAGAGAAGTTGCAAAACTGCGCCGTCAGATAGCAACAGGCAGCGGGAAAGTAGAAGCCGAACAGATTGGTAATCTGACTTATATTGCCCGGATATTGCCGGATACACCGGCGAAGGATTTAAAAGCCATGGCTGATCAGTTCCGGCAAGGGGCAGCCTCATCTGTGATTTGTTTAGTCGCCACGGATGAAGGAAAGGCATCTTGTGTGGTATCCGTCACTGATGACCTGACAGTAACACATAATGCGGTCGATCTGGTGCGCCTGGCGTCTACTGCCTTAGGCGGCAAAGGAGGTGGTGGTCGTTCGGATATGGCACAGGCTGGCGGGCCTAAGTCGGGTCAAGCTGGTGCGGCTATTGCGGCTGTGCGGGCAGCCATAGCCGGATAGGCATGTTCTGAAAAAAAACATCTTGACGGACACCAACCCGTTTTTTTTCCTTGATGTAAAGCACTTTGCCTTAACTTGCCATTGCTTTTTGCAGATTTACATCCAGCGCATCCAAAAACTCATCTGTGCTCAAGTAGCTTTGGTGCGGGTTGATCAGAATGGCCAGATCCTTTGTCATTTTGCCCTTTTCAACGGTTTGAATACATACTTTTTCAAGGGTTTGAGCAAAATGGGCGACACTTGGTGTGTCGTCAAACTTGGCCCGGTAAGAAAGCCCGCGTGACCAGGCAAAAATAGATGCAATAGGGTTGGTTGAGGTTGTTTTGCCTTCCTGGTGTTGCCGGTAATGACGGGTGACTGTCCCATGTGCGGCTTCTGCCTCTATAGTTTTGCCATCAGGGGTCATCAGCACAGATGTCATAAGCCCTAGTGAGCCAAAACCCTGCGCGACTGTGTCAGATTGTACATCTCCATCATAGTTTTTGCAGGCCCAGACAAAACCGCCCTCCCATTTCATGGCGCAAGCAACCATATCATCAATCAGACGATGCTCATAAAGGATACCGGCTGCTGCAAATCGTTCCTTATATTCAGTGTCAAACACCTCCTGAAACAAGTCTTTGAAACGGCCGTCATAGACTTTCATAATTGTGTTTTTGGTTGACAGATAAACAGGCCAGCCAAGGTCAAGACCATAATTCATGCAGGCCCGGGCGAAGCCCTTGATAGACTCATCAAGGTTATACATGGCCATAGCCACACCGCCATTTGGGAAGTCATAGACAGTTTCTATTGTCGCAGGGCTGCCATCGGCAGGCTGGAAGGTCAGGGTCAGCGTACCCGGCCCTGACACCCTCATGTCTGTTGCGCGATACTGGTCACCAAAAGCATGGCGGCCAATCACAATTGGTCGGGTCCAGCCCGGGACTAGGCGTGGAACATTGCTGCAGATAATTGGCTGACGAAACACAGTACCGCCTAAAATGTTCCGGATTGTACCATTGGGCGATTTATACATTTTTTTCAGATTGAATTCCTCAACCCGGGCTTCATCGGGTGTTATGGTGGCGCATTTTACGCCAACTCCATATTGTTTAATGGCATTTGCTGCATCAATGGTGACCTGGTCATCTGTTGCATCTCTGGCTTCCATGCCAAGGTCAAAATATTTCAGGTCAATATCCAGATAAGGGTGAATCAACTTACCTTTTATTTTCTGCCAGATGATCCGAGTCATCTCATCTCCATCCATCTCAACAACAGGATTTTTAACCTTAATTTTGCTCATGGTTTTCCCCGCTTACTTTATTCACTTTTTTCCTCAGACCAACCCTGTTTTGCGCGCTTGTTTATCAAAAGCCTAGCGGCATAACCTTAACATATGTTTGGGTTTGTACTTTGATTTGGCATTAAGCGCAAGGTTTTGGCGACGCCAGAACACATCTTTATCCGGCAGCTTTTTTCTTTCCGTCAATCAGGTCAATAAGTTCATCAGGCGTGTCAGCGACATACATTTTGAAGATGCCTTTTGAATGGACAAAGCCGGTCTTATTGGCATGGTCGATCATCTTCAGCAACCCCTGCCAATACCTATCTGTGTTCATNACAAANACAGGTGCTTTTANCANNCCCAACTGGTTCCATGTCATGACTTCCATCCATTCATCCATGGTGCCTAAGCCNCCAGGCAAGACAATGAAACCATCNGCCTCTTCATACATNTTTGCTTTCCGCTCATGCATATTNTCAACAACATCCAGCTTCTGAACCTGCTGGTTGCCAACTTCAAGGTTTTCNAGAAAATGTGGAATAATGCCATGAACATGACCGCCAGCCACCAGCGCGCCGCCTGAAACGGCTCCCATCAGTCCAGTTCGCCCGCCACCATAGGTCAGCCTGTGTCCCCGTGCTGCCAGCATGCGCCCAATTGTGTCAGCATCATTTACAAACTGCTCTGAAATTCCTTTTGCCGCGCCGCCAAACACACAGAAATTTGCCATAACTTAAGTCTTTCTGGACTGCTGATTACTGCAGATCCCTTTTCTGCCAGGCAGATAAATATGATCCCTCCCAGATTAGAGTAATTCACACTTCTTCGCCATAGGTAAAAGTTATTGTTTTGGTCAAGGAGCAACAGTAGGGATAATAAGGAGTGTGATTCTGGGTGCCTGCAATTCTATTTGTCTTCATCCAGTTTCAACGATACGATAGAATTGGGAATGTTTTTGACATGCTCATGCAGGGGGACAGCATATGCGGGTGGTTATTGCCGGATTGATGGTTATAGGGGGCGGCCTTGCCGCATTGGCACTTATCTGGATTTTTTATACAACATCTGAGCCGCAGTCCACCTCAACAACCTCTGTGATTGTAGATGCCCAGACGGCAACAGCGCAACAGTCCTTGGCGCCTGCTGCAACGGTATCTGAACAGTCAAATCTGGCTGAAAGAGAGCCTATATTTTATGGTAAGCGGCCCTTGCAGATTGATGTTGTGCGCATCGGNCCTGANGGNTCAGCTGTCTTTGCAGGTAAAGGCAGTCCGGATGCAGACGTGATGATTTTTGAGCAGGATAAGGTACTGGCCACGACATCCGTCTCAGCAGATGGAGAGTGGGTAGCGGTAGCCGAACAGCCGTTAAGTTTCGGAAAACATTTGATTATTGTGGAAATGACTACAGTAGATGGTGAGGTGTTCAGAGCAGATCAGGCGGTTATTGTTGAGTTGGCANNATCAGGACAGGATACTCCTCTTGTTGCCCTTGTGCCGATGACAGAACAGGCAGACGTGAAGCTTATTCAGACACCGGGAACACTTACCAATACAACGCAAACAANGCAGCAGGTAGCGGATAAAGATGATTTGAGCCTGGAGTTGAAGGCTGTTTTGGTGGAGCCTGCTGACCTGTCTGTGCTGACTTTGAGTTGGGCTAGTCGAGACAACCTGTTTATTAAGGGCAGGTCATCAGGTGGCGCAGATGTACAAGGGCTGCTCAATGATCGCGTNTTTAGAGCCGACCATGATGCTGACAGCGGTAATTGGACAGCGACTCTCCGTATTGACGGNCTGTCCGGAAAGGCGGTCCGTCTCGTCACTCATCTGCTTAACACAGATGATGAAATTATTATCTCTCGCCAGTTGGATTTCAATCTTGATCAGCTGGATATAGGCCGGGATGGCAGTGAGATGATCATAATTGAAAAAGGGGACATGCTGTGGCGCATTGCTTATCGAACTTATGGTGATGGTATCCGTTATCTGGATATTGTNAAACGTAATCAGGATCGCATTGCTAATCCGGACCTGATTTATCCTGCGCAGATATTTGCTTTGCCTGAATGAAGGCAAAATAAACAAAAATAACAGCTAAGAAAGGAAATATATGACGGGTGAAATAAAACTTGCAGAATTGGTTCAATCACCATCAGCTGTTCCCGGCTGGCCTTTGAAGGCGTGTGCTGGGCTTCTTTGTATTGGTTTGCTGGCTGTCTCTCTCCCGCTTGGTGTTTTTGGGTTTGGCTTGCTAATATATATTTTTCTCATCCTGCGTGTAACTATCAAGCCATTATCAACTGTTATGCAGGACGATGTTATCTATGCTCCTGTTGACGGNCAGATTGTAGCTGTTCAAGAACTGAAAGAGGGTCAGAAGACTGTCATTATGCAGCCAGATCTTTGTGACAGCCATCTTCATTATGCGCCAGTTTCCGGACGGATAGAGAGCGTTACCTGGGTAGATGGAAGTTTCAATTTCAATGCCCTTAATCCGGTTCCTGATGATGCACGTGTTCGGCGCGAGATCACTTGGCAGACAAAGGAGGGGCATCATGTTGAACTAATACAATTTGGTTCCAGATGGTGCAGGATCATCCAGTGTTTTCTGCGTGAGGGTCGTCATACCACAGTAGCTGGACCTGCGGGGCTCTCGCTGTTCAGGGGAGTGGTTATGGTCACCTTTACCAGCTCAGCATCTTTAAAGATTTTTCCTGGACAGCGGTGTTTGGCTGCCCAAACGCCTCTTGGTCAGGCAGGTTAATTTTCTGATCACTTAAATTGCATAGTTAATGCAACCACTGTGGAGGGAANGCTCTTATTTTTGATGCAAAGCTGAAACTAGTGATTGACCCATTTCTTGTTCAGAGTGGCAAGATCTGTCTGCGACTTGGACTGACTGCCAATATGCTTACGGTGACCGGATTTGTAATTGGGCTTTGTTGTGGTGCGCTGATTTGCGCTGAAGCCTATAGTTGGGCACTGGCAGCTCTCCTGCTGAGCCGAATATGTGACGGNTTGGACGGGGCTGTTGCCCGTCTGACCCAGCCAACTGATTTTGGCGGTTATCTGGATATTGTATGTGATTTTCTGTTTTATGCCTTTGTACCGTTCTGTTTTGCGTTTTCTCATCCTGAACAGGCAGCAGCCGCTGCATTTTTAATGCTGAGCTTTGTCGGCACTGGCACCAGTTTTCTGGCATATGCGATTCTGGACGCCAAACAGAAGTCAAGTAATGTGCGTCAGGCCAAAAGAGCAAAGAGCTTTGCTTATCTTGGCGGGCTGACAGAGGGTAGCGAAACAATTGCTGTTTTTGCACTGATCTTATTATACCCGGCTTACTTTACAGCGTTCGCAATTGTCTTTGGCTCTTTGTGTTGGCTGACCACAGGTTATCGCATTTACGCATCCTGGGTTGAATTTGGAAAAGACAGTTGAAAACAAAAGNAAAGCTTTTATCTTCAGNTTATGAGACCTTTTGAGGTATCTTAATTTTAGAGCAGTTCGTCTCACAAAATACAGGAAAATGTGGTTATGAAATTTGGTGTAGGACAGACGGTGAAGCGGCTTGAGGATGGCGACCTTCTGATTGGCAAGGGTAAATATACAGATGACCACATGCCGGGCCATGGGCTGGCTGTGGCTTTCCTGCGCTCGCCTTTTGCNCATGCACANCTTACNAATCTAGATNTGAGCNCGGCACGNNCATNANANGGTNTTCATTTGNNAGCTNGTCAGGCGGAAATGGATGCNGATAANGTTGGTGAGATTCACTGCCAGCAATATGTGGAAAACCGTGACGGTTCGCAGATACCTCGAACCACAAAACCGGCTATGGCACGTGACATTATCCGGCATGCAGGTGATATTGTGGCGATGGTGGTTGCGGATACACGCCAGCAGGCATTGGATGCGATCGAACTGATCGATGTGGATTACGCCCCGATGGACGCTGTTTGCGATGTTTATGAAGCTGTCGCGCCAGATGCGCCGCAGCTGTATGAGTGTTATCCTAAAAACACGGTTTTTACATGGGGAGCCGGAACAATTGATAAGGCGCGTTCAGCAATAGATGCCGCACTTGCCGAAGGGGCGCGATTGGTGGAAGTCGATGTGATTAACAGCCGTGTTATGCCAAATGCTATGGAAACGCGGCCAATGGTCGCTCAGCCATTTGCAGAGATTGGCGGACTGCGGATATGGAGCGGGACACAAGGGCCTGTCGGTCTTTCGGCACAAATTGCAAAAGCTCTGAATTTGGATGCTGACCAAATTCAGTTGCTGACAGGCGATGTTGGAGGCGGGTTCGGTTATAAGATCTTTCTGCATCCAGAACAGCTGTGTATTGCTTGGGCAGCAAAAGCGGTCGGCAAGACTGTTCGCTGGCAGCAAGACAGGTCCGACTCCTATCTGTCTGACCTTCATGGCCGTGATAACCGCACAAAAGCCAGAGCGGCAGTGGATAAAAGAGGCAAGCTTTTAGCTCTGGATGTGGTGGTACACGCAAATATGGGTGCGTGGCTGTCGAATTTCAGCATTTATATTCCGACTTTATCCGCCTGCCGAACCCTCACAGGACCGTATGATATTGCTGTTGCGGGCATGGAAGTTCGTGGGATTGTCACTAATACCCCAGCTGTAGACGCGTTCCGCGGGGCAGGGCGACCAGAGGCAAATTATCTGCTTGAACGCCTTATGGACCACATTGCTGACGAAATGAATATGAGTAGGGTTGCTGTCCGTCAGGTAAATCTAATTAAATCTGAACAGATTCCCTATAAGATGGTTGAGGGCGGAACAGTAGATTCAGGAGACATGCCTGGCCTGCTGGCAGAAGCTATTGAGAAGGCTGACTGGCGAGGATTTGATGCGCGGCGTAAGACCAGCGCAGAGCAGGGCAAATGGCGTGGTATTGGGTTGTCCATGTATTTAGAGCAATGCGGAGGCGGTGGTGGCGCTGGTGTTGATATTGAATTTCATAAAGACGGGACAGCAACTGTTTATGCCGCACAACAGGATAATGGCCAGGCACATCGAACCACATTAACGCAGATTTTTTCAAGTCGCTTAGGCTATAATGCTGATCTCATTCAGATCGTGCAGGGGGACAGTTTGCGCACACCACCAGGAACAACAGGCGGAGCTCGGATGTCCGCAGTTCTGGGTTCTACCCTGATGCAGGCTGCTGGATTGATTGCAGAGAAAGCGGTGCCGTTTGCGGCTGAGCACCTGCAGGCAGAGATAAGTGACATTCAGTTTGCGGAAGGGATATTCACAGCTGCAGGAACAAACCATTCCGTAACAATTGAGGATTTGGTTAGACTTATCGCAACGGATGACCCAACACAGCATCCATTGAATCGGATCCATGACTATACAACTGATGGGGCGACTTATCCATATGGTTGTCATATTGTTGAGATGGAAATTGATCAGCAGACCTATCGCCCGGAAATTGTTAATTATACGGTGGTCGATGATTTTGGCGAAATCATCAACCCTTTAACACTGGAAGGCCAAATACATGGTGGGATTGCACAAGGGATTGGCCAGGCGCTGTATGAACACGTCGCGTATGATGAAGACGGGCAACTGCTCGCTGGTTCGTTGATGGACTATACCTTGCCACGTGCAGACCACATGCCTTCATTTTCAATTTCACGCCGTGGCACTCGCTGTGAGAACAATCTTCTTGGGGTCAAAGGTGCGGGTGAGGCTGGAGCTATTGGCGCTCCACCTGCTGTGATTTCCGCATTATGTGACGCTCTTGGCATCGTTCATATAGATATGCCGGCCACATTGGAAAATGTTTGGCAAAAAATGAAGACAAAGAGAGATGCAGCATGAGCACTATAATTGTGAAATCCGATAAGGAATGGCAACAGCAACTGACCCCAGAACAGTATCATGTTACCCGCAAGCAAGGCACTGAACGGGCCTTTACAGGAAAATATCATGATTGCAAGGAAGACGGGACTTATCACTGTATCTGTTGTGGAGCAGCCTTGTTCGATAGCGAGGACAAGTTTAATTCAGGTACAGGCTGGCCGTCTTTCACACTGCCTATTGATGAAACAGCGGTCGGCACAAAGTCAGATCGTAGCTTTTTTATGGCTCGTACAGAAGTGCATTGTAGCCTGTGTGAGGCTCATCTAGGCCATGTGTTTGAAGATGGGCCTGTCGATGCAGGAGGCCTGCGCTACTGTATAAATTCAGCTTCTCTTGACTTTGTTGCTGAAGATGTGAATTAGGTGGATTTAATTTGGTAGTCTTTCTTTACCTTCTGCAGCTTGTTTTTTGCAATTATTGTTCAACTTAGGACATAGGGAAAATCGGTGTGCAAGTCCTTCGCCAGGCGGGATATGCCCATCGAACATTTCTTAATATCAAAGCCATAATCAAAGGTCTTCGATCTTTTTATAAGTTGTCTTGTAAAGTTGGTTTTTAGTCATATTATCCAATTTCATGGTGACCCCCTTCAGATTGTGTTGGCGGACTTCTGCCGGGGATAACTTTTGATTAGAATCGGCATCTATAGCCAAAAATAAGTTGATGTGCTGCCCTGCATATTCATCAGGGTTGATGAAACCGTCCTTATCGGCATCCAGACGGGCAAAATGACCATCAAGCATTTGCCTGACCTCATAGAGGGTAACCAGCTTATCCTGATCGGTATTTGCTGCCAGCAGGGCATCAGGTTGCTCAACAGATTGGCGGTCCACCGAAGATATATTAGAGGTTAAAAAGCTGATTATGCAGGCTGTGCTGACCCCGGTAAAACCTGCGAGCCAGAGAGTTTGTTGAGTCCTTCTCATATTGTATCGCCTCCCCCTGTTTTTTTAATCGCTCAAATCGTTAGGGTCTTTCCTAATGATTTTTAAAGCCTAATAAGATAATAGTAATAATGACAATCTAGGCTGAATGTAGGCAGCACTATGGCAAGAGTCTGTTGCCGGTCTGCCTGACCCGGGCAGTATTTTGAAAAATGGAAGAGGCAGACCTTACAAATGACTAGGCATGACTTAATTAGAGCCGTTACAGGGACAACCCGTCTGTTTGGCTGTATTGCCTCTCCGACTGACCATGTGCGGGCACCAATGATTTTTAACAAGATTTTTACTGAACGTGACATAAATGCAGTGATGGTGCCTGTAGATATTCCTGCAGAACAGCTAGTAGAGGGAATAAAGGGACTTAGGGCACTTGGTAATTTTGAAGGTGCAGCAGTCACCATTCCGCATAAACTTAATCTTGCTGTATTTTGTGATGAGTTAGGGCCAGGGGCAAAGGCAGCGGCAGCAGTGAATGCTGTCCGCTTTACGGCTGATGGTCATTTGCTGGGCGATAATTTTGACGGCCATGGTTTCGTTGCTGGTCTTTTGGGTGAAAATCCCGTTGGTGTATTACCTGAACAAATCTTAAAGAATAAATCAATATTGATTATTGGTGCTGGTGGTGCAGCACGTTCTATTGCTCTTTCTCTGGCAGAACAACCAATTACTCGTGTTGACATAACGAACAGGACGCTTAGCCGAGCAGAAGAGGCCGTCCAGCTTGTTCAAAAGTTGGGTGGGGATACTAAAGTTTTTGCTATCCAAAGTAATGATATTGATTTTCATGCTTATGATATGGTGATCAACGCCACGCCGCTTGGCTTGCGCGAAAAAGACGAGATGCCGCTGGATATCAATTTGCTGCGTACTGATTGTCTTGTGTGTGACATAATTATGATCCCTGAGCGGACTCCCCTCATATTGGCCGCACAGCAAACAGGTCGCCCGGTACATATTGGTAGATACATGCTGGATTACCAGGTCGATCTCATCGGGAAATTTATCGGAGCATATGAGAAAACTGAAGACCGGACCTAATTTCATATTGAAACTTTATGTGAGCGGATTACTTAAATTAAGTATGAACTTAATGAGGGCAGCTAATGGCTGAAGAATCAAGCTGGACAGAAGAACGTCTGGAAAAATTGAAATTGTTCTGGGATTCTGGTCTGTCTATTTCACAAATCGGGGAACGGCTGGGAGTAACGCGAAATGCGGTTGCTGGTAAAGCGCATAGACTAAAACTGCCCAAACGCCAGTCGCCGATATCAAAAGCAGAACGCCAGAAAACTAAGGCAGTTAAGCAACGTGACCTGCCTTTGCGTCTCGTATTGCGTGATATCAAATGGTCTCGGTCCAAATGTGTCTGGCCGTCAGGCGACCCGAA
>PBLM01000021.1 GCA_002721775.1 Rhodospirillaceae bacterium
AGCCTTTCAAAATATTTTTCCATGACTGGTTGGCGGATTGGATGGATGGTTATACCCGATGATTTGCTCACCCCTGTTGAAAAATTAGCTCAGAATTTATTCATCTCCGCACCGACACCCAACCAGATGGCTGCAGTTGCTGCTTTTGATTGTTCAGTTGAGCTGGATCTTCATGTTCTGCGCTACGCGCGAAACAGGGACATACTGCTCCAAGGTTTGCCTGTTTCGCTGACAGAAAGTGCAGCGCCTTGTCAGGGTGCCTTCTATCTATTTGCTGATATCAGCCAGTATAGCGATAATTCAACGGAATTTGCTGCGCGGCTGTTAGCTGAACGGGGTGTTGCAACGACGCCAGGTGTCGATTTTGATCCTATAGATGGACATCGCTATTTACGCCTCTCTTTTGCGGGCAGTTCAGCAGATATGCACGAGGCCGTTATGCGAGTGAACAGCTTCATTACCAGCATGAAAATCAATGCGGCCTGAAACGGCTTATTATACTGCAAAACTAAAAGTTGAAGAAGGGAGTGTAGTTAGCGTGACCACCACCCTTTCTTTTTTGTCTTTGCTGCTGGCGTATCATCAATGTTGATAACCGTCATTTCCACAGAGCTTTTTGCGTTGCGATCGTTATCGCTTGTTGCCCCTTTTTCTTGTTCTGAGTCTGCAGAATTTGCTAAATTGTTCGGCCGTTCTGTAGAATGAGCAAATGCGGTTGACTTTGACTTTGCTGCTTTTGTCTTTGCTTTTGTTGATGTCTTCTTCGCTTTGGCCTTAGTCTTTTTAGATTTATCGCTGCTGGTCTTTTTCTTTACTTTAGTTTTGTTTTTAGCAGCTTTCTTTTTGTGGTCTTTATCCTGCTCAGGCTCATCTGCCTTAGCAACTAGCTGGGCAGAATCAGTTTCACTTTCAGCTATATCTGATGCTTTGTTTGCCCTCATGGCCTTTGGCTTGGCACGTTTTTGTGGTTTCTTTTCTGACGACTGAGCAGCTGGTTTATTTTCATTATTATCTAAAGGTGTGTCAGCTTGTTCCGCCTGCGGTTCTTCAGTGATGACTGCCTCTGCATTATTTTGTTCTGTGATGGCAACGCCATCTTCATTGCCACGTCTTTTCCGACGTCTGCCGCCTCGCCGCCCTCTGCGTTTACGCTTCGGCTGCTCTTCGTCATCTTCAGGATATTCACGATGGGTTTCAAGCTGTTCTGACTTCTGACTGCCTTTATCAGTCTGATTGCGCGCCTGTCTGTTTCGTTCAACTGAATTTTCTCGGGAAGCAAGTTCTCTGTTATTGCCGCCCAGTTTATAATCTGGAGGAATAAGAGTGGCATCTGCCTCAATCAGAACCGCAACCTTAAACTGTGCTTCAAGGCTGGCAAGGCTCGCCCGCTTTTGGTTAAGAATGTACAATGCTACCTCTGGATGAACATAGATTGTCATATCTTGCACAGGATGTTTGCCTGCTTCTTCTTCAACTGCACGCAAAATTTGAAGAGCAGAAGAATTTATGGATCTTATTCGGCCAGTGCCTGCACAGTGCGGACAAGTTTGTGACACGGATTCTGCTAGAGATGGGCGCAGCCGCTGACGTGACATCTCCAAAAGTCCAAAATGGCTGATAGAGCCAACCTGGATGCGTGCCCGGTCATACCTCAGCGAGTCTTTTAACTTCCGTTCAATTGCTGACTTGTTTCTGTTTTCTTCCATATCAATAAAATCAATAACAATGAGGCCGGACAGATCACGTAACTTCAGTTGCCGACTAACTTCTTCTGCAGCCTCTAAGTTCGTCTTGAGCGCCGTTTCCTCGATATTGCGTTCGCGTGTAGCTTTACCAGAGTTAACATCGATTGCCACAAGAGCCTCTGTCTGATTGATAACCAAATAGCCTCCTGATTTTAATGTGACTTCACCTTGGTGAATGGTATCCAGCTGAGGTTCAACACCATATTTCTGAAACAGATGTTCTGAGCCGTCATATTTTGCGACCCGCTTTGCATGACTAGGTATCAGCATTTTCATATGCGTCTTTGCAACTTTGTAGCTGTCTTCACCTTCAATAAGGACTTCATCTACATCGTTGGTGTACATATCGCGGATAGCACGCTTAACGAGCGACCCCTCTTCATGAATAAGCGTCGGCGCTTCTGACTGCAGTGTTTTTTCGCGTATCTGATTCCATAATTTGGAGAGGTAGGCATAATCGCGTTTGATTTCTGTCTTGGTGCGCTTTGAACCTGCTGTTCTAACAATCACTGCCATGCCGTTTGGAATATCCAAATCGTTGACAACAGATTTTAGCCTTTTACGGTCCGCAACATTGGTGATTTTGCGAGAAACACCACCACCTCTGTTGCTGTTTGGCATCAATACGCAATATCTGCCTGCTAGAGACAAATATGTAGTAAGCGCTGCGCCTTTATTTCCACGCTCTTCTTTGACAACCTGAACAAGCAGAATCTGCTTGCGCGTTATAACTTCCTGAATTTTGTACCGGCGCATCATAGACTCAGACAATTGTGACCGGCTGTCATGCTCATCATCACCGCCGATCTCTTCAGGTGAGTTTTCAGCAGCAACATCTGCTGAGATTTCTTCTGATGGTTCTGAGGTAGGGTCCTGTAGGTCTTCAGAGTCAGTTTGAGCGGTTAACGCCTCTCTGTCCTCAACAGGAATCCGATAATAATCATGGTGTATCTCGCTGAATGCGAGAAAACCCTGCCGGTTGCCACCATATTCTACAAAAGCCGCTTGGAGTGATGGCTCAACGCGTGTAACGCGGGCCAGGTAAACGTTTCCTTTTAATTGGATAAGGCTGTTATTCTCGTAATCAAACTCTTCGATCTTGTTTCTGTTGAGCAATACAACCCGTGTTTCTTCGGGCTGATGTGCGTCGATCAGCATTTTTTTTGTCATTGATGGTGCTTTCTGTTGCCTGATGTTCTAAAGAGAGCAAACAGGTCATGATTTCTTTTAGCGTCTCGAATACAGACGTCAATGTTAAGTGAACAACAGTTGTCTCGGACGCAGAAAAGCTGAACATTAGGTCCAGCTGCTGGCCGTAACCAATGAATTTATCAATCCTGATATATTCATTTTTAAGGGTAAGACAGGTCATCTGTGTCAACTCGGTTTCATTTTGCCAGGCCTTCTGATATCACAGCGAAAATTGAGACCATTGTGTCTCTGGCAAGTTCGTTTGTAATTGGTTTGTCCAGTTTCTGATGGGTATCGTTTTTAACTTTCGCTCACCAGAATTGCTATCGCAAAACCAAGTTCAAAAATTCTAAACCCACTATACAGTAAAATTCGGAAAAACAAAGTTAATTTAAAACAGGCTGGTTGCGGCAGGTGAGTTCAAGTTGATGTATGGAAGCCACAAAATGGACATTGTTTCTAAGTAATTTGTCACTAGTCAGGATTAGCGGCTTGCTTTAGGGTGACGTCAAAAAATTTATAGTCATTAGAATTTTATGAGCAGTAAAGTCAAATTTTTCACCCGGTTATTTTTTTGTGTCTTTTTGTCATTCTTAGGACTCTGGTCCGGGCAGACGATGGGGTCTGCAGAGAATGATGTGATCGGGATGCGGCTTGGTGAGGTAAACCTTGAAGGCAGCCCAGCCTTGCGGCTGGTTATCGAAACAGATAAGGCTCTGGACGCACGGCTTCTTCTTCTCAATAAACCCTGGCGGCTTGTTGTTGACAGCGCTGGTTTGAGTTGGAATGTGCCTGGCCTTGCAAAATCTGGACGATTATCCAGCGGCCCGGCTACAGCCTATCGGTTTGGCCATCCAAAATTAGGAACAGGACGACTTGTTGTTGAGATGAGTGCTCCAGCCTCTCCAGAACGGGTATTCAAGTTGCCCCCGCATGAGGTGGGCGGGCATCGTCTGGTGATTGACCTGATTGACAAAGGCTTGACACGTTTTAAACTGGCTCAAAAATCATTACTCGCAAATGGACTTGCGGTGATACAGTCAAATCAAGTCCCAGCGGAAAAGATAGCTGTAGAACCTGTTTCTTTGCCACAGCCGGTGAGCCGGCATGGAAAAGTTGCTAGCCCTGTTGCCCACCCTTCAGCACTTGACCGGAAATGGATTGTTGCTATTGATGCAGGACATGGGGGTAAAGATCCCGGCGCAGTAGGCTTAGCAGGTACAAAGGAAAAGGAAATTACACTTGCCGCAGCACAACAACTGGCGTCTGAATTGCGTAAAACTGGCAAGGTTTCATCGCGTTTAATTCGGTCTTCTGACCGATTTTACAAACTTAGACAGAGAATTGAGATTGCTCGTGATATGGGGGCAGATCTTTTTATCTCTCTACATGCTGATTCAGCCCCGCGCAAAGCTGCAAGAGGCATTTCTGTCTTTACTCTGTCTGACACAGCATCGGACAAGGAAGCCGCTTATATAGCCCAACAGGAAAATAAGGCGGATCTAGTTGGTGGTCCAGACCTGGCAGTTGAAGATCCTGCAGCTGCAAATGCTTTACTAAGCATGTTCCAGCGTGAGACAATGAATGAATCCTCTCGGCTTGCGGCTGCCATACTGAATGAAATCCACGATATGCCAGGTGGGGATAAGCGCGGCCACCGTTTTGCCGGTTTTGCTGTGCTCAAATCGCCTGATATTCCCTCTGTTTTGGTTGAAATGGGATTTCTGAGTAACAAAGAGGATGAAAAAAACCTGAATTCTGAGCGATATCGGCATAAATTGACTCAAAGGTTGTCAAACGCAATTGTTTCTTACCTTAAAAGCGCATCATTTTGATGCTATAAGACGGCCGCAACCTCGCTTAGAATGATAACTGTTATGAAATATATTATTGGATTGTTCATTGTGATTTTGTTGTCAGCTGGGGCTGTTCTTGGCGGCTTGTTGGCGGTGTTTTGGAAATGGGGTCAGGATTTGCCAGATTACTCACAATTGGCAAAATATGAGCCTCCTGTGGCGACACGCATTTACGCAGGAAATGGAGCTTTGCTGGCTGAATTTGCTACTCAGAAACGCCTATTTGTGCCAGTAAAGGCAATGCCGCCACAACTGCTTCACGCCTTCTTGTCTGCAGAGGATAAATCATTTCTTACTCATCCTGGTGTTGACCCTGTTGCGTTAGTGCGGGCCATCCTAACCAATCTGGCAGCTCTTGGAACGGGGCGGCGACCCATAGGTGCGTCAACCATCACCCAGCAAGTGGCTAAAAACTTTTTGCTGACTAATGAGTTGTCTTTTGACAGGAAGATAAAAGAAGCGATTTTGGCTATTCGCATGGAACGTGCGTTCAGTAAACAACAGATCCTGGCCCTGTATCTAAATGAAATTTATCTGGGGTATGGTAGCTTCGGTGTCGCAGCGGCAGCGCTCAATTATTTTGACAAAGCACTTGACCAGCTGGAGCTGCATGAAATGGCCTATTTGGCAGCTTTGCCGAAAGCTCCTTCAAATTATCACCCAACCAGGCGAACAAAGGCGGCGTTGGGACGGCGGAACTGGGTTCTTAGGCAAATGCAAGAAAACGGGTATATCACGGCTGAGCAGACAGCCTTGGCAGGATCAAAGCCGTTGGACGTAAAAAAGGCCTCTGGTTCGGATAGCGCAAATGCGCCTTATTTCACAGAAGAGGTCCGTCGTGAGCTTGCTGAAACTTATGGCACAAAGGCCTTATATGAAGGTGGTTTATCTGTTCGTACAACAATTGATCCGCAGCTGCAGATGAATGCCGAACGTGCCTTGCGCGAGGGATTAGAAGCACTTGATAGGCGGCAAGGATGGCGTGGCCCATTGGCTAGGCTTGATTTGGCAAAGCCTGTTGATGCGCAGCTGCAGTTATTGACAGAGAAGCTGCCTGAAAATCGGTTTGCCGCGCTTGTGACAAAAGTTGATGACCAGCAGGCCCAGATATATGTGCGGGGCCAGACAGCGATGATTCCCTTTGCTCTTGCGTCATGGGCCTATCCGCCTCGCCGTGCTGATGGCATCAGACCACCAAAGATTACTAGTCTGAAGCAAGTTTTAACTACAGATGATATCGTTATTGTTCAACGGCCTATTGAATCCCCTGATTTGATTATAGATGGTGTGGATTTTTCCAGCGATGTTTTTGCCCTAGGGCAACGTCCTTTAGTTGAGGGGGCCATTGTTGCGCTTGACCCGCATACTGGCCGATTGCTGGCATTATCGGGTGGATATGATTTCAGAGTTTCTGAATTTAATAGAGCGACGCAAGCCAGACGCCAGCCAGGCTCTGCTTTCAAACCTTTTGTCTATCTAGCCGCTCTTGACAAAGGCTATGCGCCGACAACCCGGATTCTTGACGCGCCTTTGGTTGTGGATCAAGGGCCGGGCAAGCCAAAATGGAAACCTGCAAACTACACTAAGCGGTTTTATGGCCCTTCGATTATGAGGGTTGGAATCGAAAAATCACGGAATCTGATGACGGCACGTCTGGCGATGGCTGTCGGCATGCCTGTTGTTCAGGATTATGCAAAAAGGTTTGGTATTAATGAAAACTTGCCTCCCTTTTTGTCTATGTCACTTGGTGCTGGTGAGACAACACTTCTTAATCTGACCTCTGCGTACGGCCAGCTTGTGAATGGAGGCAAACAGATAGATGTCAGCCTTATTGATCGTATTCAGGATAGATTTGGCCAGACCCTCAAGCGTCATGATAAACGTGACTGTGCTGCCTGTGATGCGCCAGAGGGCTGGGATAATCAGCCAGTTCCGCAGATTAATGATTTGCGTGCACAGCTGACAGAGCCCGCATCTGCTTATCAAATGGTTTCAATGTTGGAAGGTGTTATTGAAAGAGGCACCGGACGGCGCATTGCTGATTCTGGTCTTGTTGTTGCTGGCAAAACAGGAACCACTAATGACAACACAAATGCCTGGTTTATTGGGTTTTCGCCTGATTTGGTGGCAGGAGTGTACGTTGGCTATGACATTCCACGGCCATTGGGGAAGCGTGAAACTGGGTCAACAGCAGCTGTCCCTATCTTTAAGAAGTTTATGATGGATGCGCTTAAGGATAAGCCCCTAATTCCGTTCCGCCGGCCCGGTGGCATTACCCTTGTGCCTGTGCATGCAGAAACAGGTGAGCGGGTGCTGCCTGACCATGAAATGGCCGNTATGGAAGTGTTTAAGCCAGGCCAACGGCCTAAATCGACCGTTGTANTTGATATTCCAGGGGCTGAAAGTCCTTCAGCAGTTGACGCTCCTGCTCTGTATTGATACCCCACTCTTAAGGTGTTGTTGAGACTATTAAAGGGCTGATATTATTATGCAGGCTGAGGCACTGGCTGCTATAGAAGCAATAAAATCCGCGGTAGAACTGTTGCGCAAACATGTGGGCTGGAAAAGTGCCTTTGACCGTGTCGCTGCATTTGAGGCGCAGATATCTGCACCTAACTTCTGGGACAGTCAGGAAAATGCCCAGCGTGTGATGCGCGAAAAGACACACCTGGATCAACAAATTTCAGTAATCACTGAACTGGAAATAAAGCTTCAGGATCAGATAGACTTGATTGAGTTGGCTGAAGAAGAGAATGATATTGAACTGATTGTTGAAGCAAATGCCGAGTTGACCCGTTTGGCTGAAATCGCAGGTAAAAAACAGCTTGAAAGCCTGTTGTCTGGCGAGGCAGATGGGAATAACTGCTTTATTGAAATTCATCCAGGTGCAGGAGGCACTGAAGCCCAAGATTGGGCTGCAATGCTGCTGCGGATGTATTCCCGGTGGGCAGAAGCGCGGGGGTTTAGGCTCGAAACAATTGAAGAGAGTGATGGTGANGAGGCTGGCATTAAGTCAGCGACTTTGCGAGTCATGGGCGTGAATGCTTATGGGTGGATGAAAACAGAATCAGGTGTACATCGCCTGGTTAGAATTTCGCCTTATGACAGTTCAGCCCGACGTCATACTAGCTTTGCTTCAGTTTGGATCTATCCTGAGGTTGATGATAATATTGACGTAGCTTTGGAGGAAAAAGACTTACGTGTTGACACCTACCGGGCATCTGGTGCGGGCGGTCAGCACGTCAATACAACAGATTCAGCTATCAGGATAACCCATATTCCCACTAATATTGTGGTTCAGTGCCAATCTGACCGCAGCCAGCACCGTAATAGAGCCACAGCCCTAAATATGCTGAAAGCTCGTATTTATGAGCTTGAACTTCAGAAACGTGAACAGGCTGCTATGGATGATAATGCAACAAAATCTGATATCGGCTGGGGCAATCAGATCAGATCTTATGTGTTGCATCCCTATCAGATGGTTAAGGATCTGCGGACNAACGTTGAGACAGGGAACAGCCAGGCGGTCCTTGACGGTGCGTTGGATGATTTTATCGAAGCCAGCCTTGCTGCTAGAGTGGGATCAACACGCGATTAAGTTGGTAGCCGAACTGAGGAATGCCCCGCAGCAAAAGGGCCGTAAAAGGCTGCTAAAAAATTACCAGCTTTTTGCGCTTCAATATTAAACGGCGGTTTCATATCCCCTTGAAATAATGCCTAACAAGGCGATTCCAGCTGCTAATAGGGCACGCCGCTAACATCCGCACACAAAGTCAAAGTCGCATTTCCCAGTGGCCACATAGCCAACTTTATCTTCCATAATAATATGCAGAATTTTTAAGGTAGCTTTATCGCCAACAGATCTCACCTGGTCTATTAGCTGAAGGGTTATATCTAGCCCANGCGTTTCCAACACAAGCGGGGCAATTGCCAATCTGCCTACCAGATCATCGCGCGTGGCCAGTGCTGTNTCCCACAGGCCGTTATGTGCAGGCAAAGCGCCGTAGAAACTGTCCAGACTTTCTGGACGATCACTGAACAACATGAAATGTTTGGCCTCGTCATTCGCAACAGACAATCAGTCACGCACAAAATCAAAAGGCAGGCCTTAAGCTTAATATCTACCTATCGTATCAAGGGTACGATGGTTCGCGTTCAGCTCAATATGTGCAATTGCATAAGAGAGGGCAATACGGCCTTTTCTGACGGTTGATATGTGACGTTTGTAAAGGGCAGTTCAGAGTTGTGGGGGCAGCCCGCGTGATCTGGAAGGGAACAGGGCAATGCACAGCTATACTGCCCTTCATTCACATTTGTGAATAATGCTCGCGTCCAATAAACTCCGTTTGGTGTTGCAGAAACTGAATGCTTTCAGAAATTGCGGGCTTTTATCCTTCACTTAAAATTGTGACGTTCGCAAAGCCAGCTCACCCCCCAGCGCGCAAATTATCAAGAACATCTTCTGCATGGCCGGCAACTTTTACTTTTGGCCACACCTGACCGATGTTACCATCCGCATTAATTATAAATGTTGCTCTTTGAATTCCCATATAGGTTTTGCCATACATAGATTTCTCGACCCATACACCAAACTGCTCACACACGTCAGTATTAAAATCTGCTCCAAGAAGGCAACTTAGATTATGCTTTGCCCGGAATTTAGCTTGTTTCTCAGGCGTGTCTTTCGAAATNCCGATAACAATAGAATTAGCNGCCTCAAACTCNGCTTTAAGTTCTGAAAACGCTGCAGCCTCCTTTNCNCAGCCGGAACTGTCAGCCTTAGGAAAAAANAATNCAATCACATTTTTGCCATGATGATCTGCCATNTTNAANAACTNTTGGTCAGTGGGTAATGAAAAAAGCGGGGCTTTCTGGCCTGTTGTCAGCATGGTTNTTGTCTCCATTTTTGTCAGTGCAAAAACTACTTCGTCATTTCGTATAGTATGATAACTAGTATGATAACAAAAAAAGTCATGTAAATTTGCCTGTAAAGANTGGTAATCTGAGATTTTTGCATGACGAATTCAATTTGGGGGCAATAGTGCATAGTGCGCAATTAAACAAGCTGGGCAAAGAAAATTGAGTGAACAAGCTCCTAATACTCGTAAGCCGGGAACACCGAGAACACAGCCTGCCCTTCTGTCTTTATGGCTCAGACGGCTTGTTTACAGCTTGCTGACATTAACGGTACTGGTGCTGCTTGCCGTTGGTGCAGCTGTTTATGTGATTGAACAGAAGGGCGGACCAGCTGCCTACATCAGTGCAAGAGTTTCAGAAGCTTTACCGGGGGCAACAGCACATATTTATGATGTGTTTTTTACTTATGATGCAAATCGTTTTCAACTTACAGCTCAGTTGCAGGATACCAGCCTTATCTATCAGGAACAGCAATTGAATTTTGAGACTGTTCAGCTGGTCTTTGGCATTGGGTCCTTGCGCACCGCCTTGCCAGTGGAAATTACCCTGCAAGCAAAAGCTTTGAAAGTTGAACGTCAGAATCAGGATGTAAAATTTTTGGATGAATTCAGCTGGCTTAATCAAATGATTGTCTTTCCTTTGCCAGGCAGCCCGCAGACCGCAGAACAGGTCTCTGAGAGCCGCAGGGACATGTGGCCGTCAGGGTTGGAACGCTTAACCCTGACCGCAGATGAATTTGCGATTTCATCTTCGGCNGAGGACCAGCTAGACAGCGAANAATTCTCAGATTTGNCNTTGTCNTTTTGGCCAGCAGATAAAGCGGCTATTTCAGATGAAATCAATCTTTCGCTGCGTCTGTCTCAACCTGTCGAGACGGGTCANATTATACCCCAAATCAATTTGTCGCTAAACGTTAATCTTTTGTCTTCACTTAGTGTGTTTGAGCTTAAAACTAAGCATGTTGACATGACCAGACTGCTGAAATTGACGGGTCAGGCAGAAAGGCTTGAACAGCAAACATTCAGCGATGTTAATATGGACTTGACTGGTGCATTTGAGGGGCAAAAATTGTCGCTGCTTAGTGGAGAGATGTCATCATCACATGGCTTGCTCTCCCTCCAGGAAGATGATAATCCACTGACATCAGTTTATTCTAATTTGCAGGTAAAGCTGGATTACAGTGCAGCTGAAAATATTCTGGTTATTCACAATTTATCAGCAAATCTAGCCGACCAGCAGGCTGTCAAGATAGCAGGAAAATTATTCTCTGTTCACGCTGATGAAATCAAGTTTACAGGCACAATCTTAGGTGAGGATATATCCATTCCCGCACTGCAGACCGTGTGGCCNAANNANCATGCGGTTNATATGCGCAGCTGGATTTCACAGCATCTGGCAGGNGGACGCTTTAAGACCTTGGCTGCTGAATTTGAGGGTGATNTAAGGGNAGAAAAAGNNCTGTTAACTCTCANCCANCTTAACCTTTCAGGTGAATACGAAAATATTAGGCTGTCTTATTCTGATGATCAGTATCAGACGGTAGTAGGCACTCTGAAAGGCTCTATTGATGTAAAGGTTGGGGCAAATGGAAAGGTCGAAACTGTTGCTACTGCGCTGTCTGTTCGCAATGGGTTTATGCGTGTGGCTGGCTATGGTTCAACCGTCAGGGTTCCGTCAGTCGACCTAATCCTGCGCCAGCAGGGAAATGACACCATTCTTCAAAGTCTGTTTATCGACCTGAAACAGTCAGGTCAGCTAAGTTTAAGTGGCAAAAGGAAGAAAATAGACGATGTTTTTGTCACAGACCTCAGATTGACGCCCAAGTTTCTTGATATTGAATTGTTCAAACATCTGTGGCCAAAACAGTTAGCCTCAAAAACTGCTTCGTGGGTGAACCGTCATATTTCATCAGGTTTTTTTGGCAGAGGTCAGCTTAATATGATTATATCTGAGCAGGAAGAAGAGCCAAAGCTGGTCTCTGTCTCAGGTGATGTTTTGTTCAATGATGCGCAATTTCGCCTTTATCAAAATTTGATACCGGCGACAAGCCTATCAGGTCTGTTGAAATTCGAAGATAATTATCTCACGCTGAATATAACAAAGGGCGCAATCGAGCATTTATCTCTAAATCAGGCAAAGATAGGATTTGGCCCACTCTTCCCNGTTAGTNGNGAGCGGNACCTNAATGTCAGATTAATTGCAAAAGGTGATGTAAGCACGGTCCTTTCGGTTCTTGGTCATTCAAGAATAAACCAGCTGAAAAAGTTTAAGCTTGAGGATAAGCCTGTAACTGGTGACACAGAATTCACTATGGAATTAGCTGCACTTGCCTTTCCCGGTGAACGACTGAAAGTTACCGATGTGGTCGTTAATAGCAGCATGTCGAATGTAAACATTAAGAATTTACCTCTGCAGCATGAACTTGAACAGGCTGATATTGTTTTGACGTTTCAGCAGGGCAGCGCGCAGGTCTCAGGGTCTGGATTGCTGTCTGGTCTGAAAATCAATTTTGCTTATCAGACATCGGCTGATGATANGAATTTGACNATCAAGACAAATAACGATGTCGCTGTAACAGCCTACGTAAAGGACCGGTATAATTTGCCTGTTGAACAGGCGATGATGTTAAAAGTATCTGTAACCGGTAANAGNGTNGATCGCTTGTATAAAGTAGGTATTACTGCAGATGCAACAGATACNTCTGTATCNCTCCCTGTGTTCGAATGGGCAAAGCTGCCTGGAGAAGCAGCAACTGCGAGCATGCAGATGATCTTTGAAGATAACAAGCTTCAGCGGATAGAAGCGATAGATATCAATGCATCCAGCCTTAAGGCAAAAGGCCGCCTTGCTTTTGATACTAACTTGTCAATCAATCATGGATATCTGGAACAGATTATTCTGCCTGGTAACCGCATCCACACATTGCTTCTTGAGCGGAATAAAGATGGAGTGATGAAAATTACAGCAGAGGGCGAGCAGATTAATTTAATTCCTCTGCGCCGGCATGAAGGTCTGGCAAAGGGACGGGATCTGATATTTGACATTACATCTAAGGCGATTGTTCTCGGTCCAGAGATCAGCTTCAGTGGTCATCTGGAAGGAAAGACTACTAAACAGGGCAGCGGAGAGGCCCAGCTGCAGGGCAGCCTGATTGTAAAGGGTCGTGCGTTTCTAAATGAAGGGACATTGGGCGCCCTGTTTGGGGAACAAGGTGAATTTTTAACAGCTGTTGGCGTTATTGGTGGTGCTGAATCTGAGCTGACCTATAGCCCCTCAGATACAGGCGAAAATATTCTGCTGATCACATCCAAAAATGGGGGGCGTGTTCTGGATGGGCTGGAGATAACTGATACAATTAGAGGTGGACACTTACGAATGGCAACAACTTTCAGTATTGATAGTTTTTCAAAATACCGCACAGAAATTGAGCTTACTGATTTCCATGTTGTTGAGGCCCCAAAAGCTATTCGTGCCTTTTCTGTTCTTTCAGTCGCTGGTTTATCTTCGCTGGTTGAAGGTGAGGGTACCCATTTTTCAAAGGGTCAGGCAATCATTGATGCAGATGGTGATCTGTTCCGGCTGGAAAAAATCAGAGCCGTTGGGGAGGCTGTTGGTGTTCATTTTCTGGGCAATTATGACAAACAGAATAGAGAGGTTAACATAAGTGGTGACTTGGTTCCACTTAAACAGCTGAGCAAATTAATTGGTTACGTGCCATTTGTTGGAGAATTGCTAACAGGGATCGATAAAACAGGCATATTTTCCACCCAGTTCAAGATGACGGGGAATGTTGATGATGCTGATGTAGGCATCAATTTTTTTGCGTTGGCCCCCGGCTTGTTGAGAGATATTCTAAGCCCAGAATGGCTGGGCAATGAACGACGGCGCATACTCGGTGTTGATCAGCCAGCATCCTCTGCGCAATAAATATTTTGCTATCTGGGCTGCTGTGGCTGAAACTGAGCGTTGTTGGCATCAGCTGGAAAGCTGGATGACAGCGCGGCGTTTTTTGCCTGCTGCTATTTGCGCTTTACCGTCCTTATCAAAGTCAGTGGTCCGAAGCATGTAATCTTCTTCTTTCACAGGCTGATTGTTGAGCCTGGCCCCACCCCCTCTGATGAGGCGGCGCACTTCACCTTTTGAACTGGCAAGGCCAATCTGAGTAAAGGCATCGATGAAGCTGAGTTTTTTAAGCTCACTTGCGGCGATGGTCAGCGTAGGCAGTCCGTCAGCGATTGCGCCTTCAGAAAAGCTCTGTTGTGCGGTTTGTGCAGCAGAGTCTGCAGCTTCTTTGCCATGGCATAAGGTTGTTGCCGCATTCGCAAGAGCAATCTTTGCCGTGTTGATGTCTGCCCCTTCTAAAGCTTCAAGCTGCCGAATGTCAGCTTCAGGCAATTCTGTGAATAGCCTCAGGAACCGCCCAACGTCTGCATCCTCTGAATTGCGCCAGAACTGCCAGAAATTAAAGGTTGAAAGCTTATTCTCATTCAACCAGACAGCCCCTGCTGCTGATTTACCCATTTTTGCCCCTGAAGCCGTTGTAATCAGTGGCGATGTAAGTCCAAACACTTCTTGCCCGTCAACACGACGCGTCAAATCAATGCCTGTGACAATATTTCCCCATTGGTCTGAACCTCCCATTTGTAAAGAACACCCATAGCGGCGACGTAATTCACAAAAATCGTAGGCTTGAAGAATAGCATAATTAAATTCAATAAATGAAAGATTTTGTTCACGTTCCAGCCGGACTTTAACAGATTCCATTCCCATCATCCGGTTAATCGAGAAATGGCTGCCGAAGTCCCGTAGGAATTTAATATATTCAAGTCCGTCAAGCCAGTCGGCATTATCCACCATCACTGCGTCAGCAGGGCCATCCCCGAAAGTGAGGTATTTTTCAAAGATTTTTCGGATGCCCGCCTTGTTCGTTTCAATGTCTTGATCGGACAGTAAAGGGCGGGCTTCATCTTTGCCTGATGGATCGCCAACTTTAGTCGTCCCGCCACCCATCAGCACAATCGGCTTGTGACCATGCTTTTGTAGCAGGCGTAACATCATGATCTGAATAAGAGAACCGACATGCAGACTATCTGCTGTGCCGTCAAAACCTATGTAGGCTGAGATCGGTTGCTGACTTGATAGCTCATCAAGACCGTCCAAATTAGTGGCCTGATGCATAAATCCGCGACTGATCAGTTCAGTCAAAAAGGCAGAGGAAGTATTCATATTTTTGACTTTTTATTTATGCATCAGGGATCGAGCTAGGCATATTCTGGCCATTGTCAGTCCTATCTAGGTAGTCGGAAACAGATAGCATAGCCTCGTCAAGATGAGTGCTGAAGAAATTATTTGCACCCTTAATCGTGTCAATGTCAATTGTAACGCCTTTTTGCTTGGAAATCTTGTCAACCAGTGCCTGTACCCGGCTCGGTGGCACAGCTTCATTTTCTGCTCCTTGAATAATCAGGCCGCTAGCTGGACAGGGAGCAAGGAAGGTGAAATCATGTGTTGCTGCTGGCGGTGACAAAGAGATAAAGCCTGTAATTTCAGGGCGGCGCATCATTAGCTGCATAGCAATCCAAGAACCAAAAGAGAATCCGGAAATCCAGCATACATTTGAAGAAGGGAATTGGGCCTGCAGCCAGTCAATTGCAGTCGCAGCATCTGATAACTCACCTTCGCCTTGTTCATAGGTGCCTTGCGATTTGCCTACGCCGCGGAAATTGAATCGCATAACGGCGAAGCCTCGAGCCTGAAATAACTTATACGTTGCAAATGTGACGCGGTTATTCATGGTTCCACCTTTGTCGGGCTCTGGGTGAAGCACAAGAGCTGTTGGTGAATCAGATGTTGACCCTGGCATGTAGCGGCATTCTAGTCGGCCTGCTGGACCATTTATAATGATTTCAGGCATTCAGCTTTCACTCCCTTGCGAATTTGGCTTTACGGCTTATATCTTAATATACGGGCTATTCCAAGTCTGTTCTGTGAGGCTGCAATGTGAAAGACCAGCAGTTTGTTTCTTCAATTGATCGGTTTTTCCAATTAAATTATTATGTCAATGCTAGCGCTAAGGTGCTGACAACAGCAAACAGGATGAACAAGTGGTGAAAAAATTAAAAGCTGATTTGTCTGCTATACTTGAACGCGATCCAGCTGCTAGCGGGCGGATAAGCGCTATTCTTCTATATCCCAGCTTTCATGTCATGTTGGCGCATCGACTTGCCCATCCATTGTGGCGGGCGGGCCTGCATACACTGTCACGGTTTATCATGCAGACAGCACGTTGGCTGACCGGCATTGAAATTCATCCTGCGGCTGAAATTGGTGAGGGCTTTTTTGCAGATCACGGTATGGGAATTGTAATCGGACAGACAGCAGTCTTAGGCAAAAACATCACGCTTTATCATGGTGTAACACTTGGCGGTGTGATGCCTGCTGTGGATTCGAAGTCGCAGCGGTCAGTTAAACGCCATCCCACTTTGGAAGATGAGGTAATCATTGGTGCAGGAGCGCAGATATTGGGACCTGTTACCATTGGCGCCCGCGCAAGGGTTGGTGGTAATTCTGTTGTCACTAAAGATGTAAGTGATGGTCAGACAGTCGTTGGAATTCCTGCAAAACCAATTCACAAGCGGTCAGCAGATGGTGAGTTTGCGCCTTACGCTGTCAGCAATATGCCAGCAGAAGATAGCCAGGGAAGAACGTTGTCAATTTTGTTTGCAGAGCTAGAAACTTTAAGGACACAAATTGAATTGCTTAAAGATGGAAAGCTTAGTTCACTTTCGCCAATTTCGTCGTCTGATAAAAAAATTGACGAGCCGGCCTCTTCATCTGAATGAGGGAAAGTCAGCTGATGTCAACTGCCGGACCTGTGTATATGGATTATAATGCAACTGCCCCCCTTCGTCCTGAAGCAGCGGAGGCGATGATGGTAGCTTTAAACCAACCCGCAAACCCTTCGTCTGTGCATCAGTTCGGCCGTGCTGCTCGAGCACTTTTGGAGACCGCACGGAAGACAATAGCAGATTCATTGAATGTGCAACCCTCAGCGCTTACCTTCACAAGTGGTGGTACAGAATCCAATAATATGGTTCTGGCGGGATTTCGGACTGTTCTTGCTTCTTCAGTTGAACATGAGGCAGTTTTGGCCGCCTGTCCGGATGCTCATCTTATTAATGTGGATGAAAATGGTGTTGTCAGCTTGCGACATCTTGAATTCTTGTTGTCATCTTTTTCAGATCAAGATAAAGCAGGCATATTGGTCTCTGTTATGGCCGCAAATAATGAGACAGGGGTCATTCAGCCTATAGACGATATTGGCATTTTATGTCGGCAGCATAAGGTGGCTTTTCATACGGACATGGTTCAGGCCTTTGGAAAATTGGAGATCACTCCAGAAGATAACTTAATCGATTATTTAACTGTTTCTGGTCATAAAATTGGCGCACCAGCAGGAATTGGAGCTGTGTGGTGTCGTGCGGGTAGACCCTTAAATTCCCTTTTGGCTGGCGGCGGACAGGAGCAGGGTAGGCGGTCAGGTACAGAAAATCTGTCTGGAATTTGTGGTTTTGCTGCTGCCGCGCAGGTTGCACAACCTTCTACGTTTGAACATATGCGTTCGTGGCGTGATGAAGCAGAGCAGATGATCACACTGCATTGCCCAAAGATACAAATTATTGGTGCTACTGCGTCGCGTCTGGTGAATACCTCATGCTTGTTTCTGCCTGGTCTTGCGGCACAGACAGCTATTATGGCTTTGGATTTAGCGGGATTTGCCGTCAGTTCCGGTTCTGCTTGCTCGTCGGGGAAGGTGACCTCTAGCCATGTGTTAGCAGCTATGGGCCGGGGCGATGCAGCTGGACAAGTGATCCGTATTTCTGGAGGCTGGCGAACAACTAGACAGGATTTTTACGGACTTGCGCAGGCCGTTATTGATCTTTATAAGCGCAAAGCAAATTGAAACTATCAATCGTCCTTTAAAGAGAAATTGATTATGCCGACAGTCAAATTCATCAAAACAGATGGAAGTGAACATGCACTGAATGTAGATAAAGGTTCGACTCTCATGGAAATTGGCCGTGACAATAATATGGGACTTGAGGGGACGTGTGGGGGCAGCCTATCCTGTGCAACATGTCATGTTTATTTTTCAGATGCGGATTTCACCCGAGTTGGAGTGCCTTCTGATGATGAAATGGATATGCTTGAATTAGCGTTCGGACTGACCCCAACATCGCGTTTGGGATGTCAGATCACGATCGACGACAATCTGGACGGCCTCACAGTAAAAGTACCTGACGATTATTAAACATAAAATCCGTTCGGGCTTTCAAGTAGGAGGGAAGGTTGATATGTCAGGCTCCATGCGTATTAATAAAGAAGATTTGAATTCGCTGGGATTTGCAAAAGCACCAGTAAACACTCGTGTTGTAGTTGCTATGTCCGGCGGTGTGGACAGTTCCGTAACAGCAGCAATGTTGGTTGAGCAGGGTTTTGAGGTGATTGGCATAACCCTACAACTTTATGATCATGGTGTTGCGGTACATGCAAAGGGAGCGTGCTGTGCGGGGACGGATATTCATGATGCAAGGATGGTCGCTGGCAGTTTAGGTATCCCTCATTATGTATTGGACTATGAAAGCCTATTTCGTGAACAGGTGGTAGATGATTTTGTGGATAGTTATTTGGAAGGTCACACGCCGATTCCCTGCGTGCGATGCAACCAAACAGTAAAATTTAGTGATCTTCTAGCAACAGCCCGTGAGTTAGATGCAGATTGTCTAGCGACAGGACATTATGTCCGCCGCGAGATGATAGGCTCAATACCTTGCCTTCAGCGCGCGGTTGATGATAATAAAGATCAGTCCTATTTCCTATTCGCAACAACGCCTGAACAACTTGACTACCTGCGATTTCCCCTTGGCAGCATGACAAAGGTGGAAACCCGTCGACTGGCTGAAAAATTCAATCTGGCTGTAAGTGAAAAGCCAGACAGTCAGGATATTTGTTTTGTGCCAAATGGTCGATATGCAGATGCGGTCCGGAAACTGCGTCCGGGGGCGATAGAACCTGGTATTATCCGTCATCTTGATGGTAGTGTTCTTGGTCAGCACAAGGGTGTGATTGATTTTACAATTGGGCAGCGCCGCGGTCTTGGTATTGGGGGGCGTAACACAGATAGTAAGGATAATACGCCACTTTATGTTGTTGACATTAATGCTGATAAGCATGAAGTGGTTGTTGGCCCACAATCAGCGCTTGCCTGTTCTGATGTTTATCTAACGGAGGTCAATTGGATTTCGCCTGAGCTGGTAGACATGGGGGCGGCGCACACAAAAGATGGGCTGCCTGTGAATGTAAAGCTGCGTAATACAGCTCCGGCATCAGCAGCACGCCTTTTCATTGAGCCAGAACAGAACCAAAACAGGCAGGATAAAGCCGCTTTGCGTTTAGCTCTTGAAGCTGCTGAATTTGGCATTGCCCCAGGTCAAGCCGGTGTGATTTACAGTGGTGAAGATGACAGGCTTGTGCTGGGTGGAGGCTGGATCGCTCATGCGCCAACGCACGCCTCTAATGATTCCGTCTAATGTTGGTTTTGCAGGCTGCTGACTTTATCAGGTGATGGTTTATTTTGAGCTTGACCTATTTGAGGTGAGACCTTAAGACAAATTTTTACCGATCTGGATCGATGACCTGTTTTGTGATCACAGATAGCAAACTGAAGGCGGAGTAGCTCAGGTGGTTAGAGCAGCGGAATCATAATCCGCGTGTCGGGGGTTCAAGTCCCTCCTCCGCTACCATAAACCCTCAGAGTAGGGGGATTCATAAAAAATCTGTTATATGGTAGTTCTCAATTAACCCAGTGAGTGTGAGTGAGTAGGGGAGTGTTGTAAGAAACTTAAGGAAAATTAGTTTTCGATAAATGATTTAGTTTAATATTTATAGTTAATTAAAGAATTGATAAAATAGAATTATGTGGATATTTCTAAACAATTCCTTTTTATCAATAGTTGAAAATAGAACTAATAAAAAAGAATTATTAGTTCGTTCAAGAATCAAGGGTGACATAGAAAATGTTTTCCCAGACTCAAATGTTTTTGAAATGAAAAATGCAGATTACAAATATCGCTGTTTTATAAAAAAAACAGATGTATCAAATAAACTTAAAAATATTGTCGAAAATATAAATTACGACAATTTTAAAAGTTCAATTTCGTCTGATCAACTAAAAAGACATAACTCATATTTAAATGTTTGGAATGAATTAAGAAAGTTGCAAAAATAATTATAATAAAAAAATGTCAGAAACAATTGAGGTTCTTCTTAAAGTAATCTTTGTGTGTGTTTGGATTGTTTTTTTCCCGTCATTGTAATAGCTTTAGGACAGGCATTATATTTTTATTAACCATTATCGTTTTCAATATATTGCTCAAATCTTTTTAGATTTGACCTACCAACAATTTCTAAAAGTTTTGGGTCAACTTGATTTAATATTTTTTTTTGTTTTATAGAGTCTTTAAGTCCACTTCCAGCATT
>PBLM01000022.1:0-3392 GCA_002721775.1 Rhodospirillaceae bacterium
CGTTTGTTTTTTGGCTTTTTGTGTTTGTGCCGTCCAGCAGGACTTAGCTTTAATGAAAGTAGTTTTTTGGGTGGATTGGCCATTCTTTAGCAAATAGAACAGTTATCAACATCTTGTCCAGACCCCATAAATACCCATATCATCCAGAAGAGAAGAAAATAGGTCTTAGATGAGATTCAGTTTGTGCTGAAGAGACTGACACGCCAAAGTTGGGAGGCGTTATGACATCATATATGAAAGTTGACAAAAAACAGCGAAAAAGTCCTGAGCAGGCAAAGCCGCAGAAACCCAAAAAGCAGCCTGCTCCGGCACCAGAGGGCGCATTCAAGGAAACGGGCGGACCAAAAGGGCCGGAGCCAACACGTTATGGTGACTGGGAAAATAATGGCAGATGCACGGATTTTTAAGAATGGGGCATTTGTTGCATCAAGTCTTAGGTGACCCAAGCCATCATGATGGGCCACATAAGACAAATTCGATATGACCAGACTCACCACCAGCATTCTTGTGTCTTCCGCGCTAAGACAGTCACAGGCCAACGGCATTTTTGCGGCTGTTCTGCGGCAGGGCGATGAGCAGGCAGGGACCATATTTGTTGAAGTGGAAATTGATTCTGCCCAGTCCAGTTTGTATGGACGGCGAGTCGGTTTTGACGGTGATTATGAATGGATCTGCTTGACGGGTGAAGTACCGGTATCAGCTGCGGATGCGGCGGAACGTCTGAAAAAAGAATCTGACCGTGACCCTGATTGCTGGATTATTTGTGTTCAAGATCCCAAAGGCCGGAATATATTTACACTTGAGCCAGATTTAGATTAAGAGACATGGCAGCCATACAGGTAATTTGAATTAAGGGACAAGCTGAATATGATGACAGAAAAGAAAGCTGCTCTTCACAGGTTAGAAGATTATTCACTAGACCAAATGTCTGCCTTGCTGTCCCGGACAGGGGATGACTTAAGCCCCTATATGGCACAGGTCGCTCCTGTTATTGAACAGGTTCGTGAAGGGGGTGATGCCGCCCTTGCGGCCCTTGCTGAGAAGTTCGATAACGCGGATATGTCAGGCAAACAGCTTCTGGCCACGAAGGTGGAAATTAATGCTGCGTTTGACCAGCTTGAACCGGACCTGATTGATGCGCTTGGTTATGCAGCTGATAACATCCGCCGTTTTCATGAGCACCAGAAACCGGAACGGGATTGGTCTGTTGAAATCCGGCCCGGTATTGATGTTGGTGAACGGGCCTTTCCCATCAAAAAAGTTGCTTTATATTCGCCGCGCGGCAAAGGCAGTTTTCCGTCAGTGACCCTGATGACAGCAATACCGGCTGTCGTCGCAGGTGTGCCTGAGCCTGTTATCCTGACACCGCCTGGTGAAGATGGCAATATTGACCCGGCAACACTGGTTGCTGCTCGTTTGGCAGGGGTGGAAATGGTGGCAAAGGCTGGGGGTGCGCAGGCTGTTGCTGCCGCTGCCTATGGCACACAATCCATTCCGAAATGCCAGAAGATAGAAGGGCCTGGCAGCCCATGGTTTGTTGCTGCAAAGCGTCTCCTAGCAGATAAAATTGACTCACGCCTTCCTGCTGGCCCAAGTGAGGTGATTGTCCTTGCGGATGAAACAGCTAACCCTGAGCTTGCAGCGCTTGATATTCTGATTGAAACAGAACATGGGCCAGACTCGTCAGGTTTTTTGGTCACCTGGTCTGAGCATCTTGCTGCAAAGGTTCTGGCATCTCTGCCCACTTATTTAGCGCGGATGTCGCCGTTGCGCCAACAGTATGCTTTGACGGTTCTGTCTGGCACGAATGGCGGCGTTATCCTGACACAAACAGCAGAACAGGCCTATCAATTCATCAATGATTACGCTCCGGAACATTGCCAGATTCTGTCTAAACAGCCTGACCAACATCTGCCCCATATCACAACAGCCTCTGAAATTCTGCTTGGTGAATACGCGGCTGGTTCGCTTGCCAATTACATGATGGGGCCGAATTGTGTGTTGCCCACTTCAGGGGCGGCCCGCACCCATTCACCGCTCGGTGTGCGAGATTTCATGCGCACAGCGTCTGTTGGAAGGGTCTCAGCTGAAGGCTTCGCGGAGATGGCTCCAAAAACTGAAATTTTTGCCCGTTATGAAGGGTTCGATGCACATGCGAATGCAGTGTCATTGCTACGAGGAAAGCTTATGGAGGATGAGACGTAAATTTGTCTTAAAAATGAGATTAATTCAAGGACAGACTTGAATCTGAAGCTTCTGCCTCATAGGCATAAATATAAACACCCGCATAATGCTTTTCAGTATATGCCAGAGAGTTTCGCAATTCAGAAAGCGTTTGACCTGCTTTTATTTCAAATTTTCTTAAATCTTCACTGGTATCAAATTTGGTTTGGATGGTGACGCTTCCACATTGTCCCAAGGACATATTTAACGCTTTCAAATTGCAATCCACAATTAATTTACCAAAAGAATCAGAGATATAGGATGCGGCTACTTTTGCTTCATCCATAGACGGAAATTTAAGATTGTAAACTTTTGCAAACATGGTCTTAATTCAACTTTGAGAGCATCTCGTCCAAGACCTCTGTCGCATCTGAGCCTGATATCTTTATCCGATTAAGGGGCTTGGGTTGTATTTTCATCGATTCTTGCAGGTTTCGGCCTGTTCGGGTCAGAGTGATCTCGCCGGCATCAAGTCCCACAAGCCCAGCAATCATAAGGCCATTTGCTTCAGCTTTATCTATTGCGCGCCCAGCACTTACTCCCAAGAATAATTTAAAATCACTCAAAGTTAAGNNAGGGAAGTCTTTCTGAAACGCNGANGCCGCTTCTAGCATTTTTTCAGAGGTGAGTTGTTTNTGNTCAGTTTGTATGTCTAAAAGAAAAGCGATGTTTTTTGTAATTTTCTGAACAAGCGGAATAACATTTTCTGAAAGTGTTTTCGGAGACTTGTGCAACATACACAGCGTTCCGAGGGCATAATTATCCCTGTTAATTACTGGAAACCCTGCATAACCTAGCCAGATTGACGTGCCATCGAGTATTGCTGGATGATTTTTCCATGTTGGGTCTTCTCTCAAGTCTGGCATCAGAAGCGGGTCAGAACTAAGAAGGACATATGAACAGATATTGTTGATATGCCGCTCGCCCTTACCACCAACTTCATAATCGTCCCGTCCTGCAGATGCCATCCCGCATTGAAATTCATTGTCAAAGAGAGAGAAAGTTGCTGTATCAAAATCGGTGATATCTTTTGCTAAGTCACAATAAACCTGAAATAATTCTGGTTTTGGATTATCTATAAGGCCTGTTTGAATAACAGCTTGTGCTCTGCGTTCTTCATTTGCTGGTCGCGGTGCAAGGGACGTCGTCATGATNAATACTCCTNANTA
>PBLM01000022.1:3397-21196 GCA_002721775.1 Rhodospirillaceae bacterium
ATATTAGCTGAGTTCGTGAGCGCCCACAAGGTGAAACCAATTTTTCNTTCCGACTTACACGGAGTTGCCTTATCCAGGCACTGCTGATAAATTTCCGGCTTATAATTAACGTGATTTGGAAGGCTGTTCACTTTCGGGTGTCANAAAGGAAATTTTAGATGAAAAATCTTCTGAAAAACAATGGCATCTGCGCAGACGGTCTTAACCGGTCCTTATGCGTTGCACCGATGATGGACTGGACGGACAGGCATTGTCGTTATTTTCACCGTCTTCTGGCTCCGCAAGCACTTTTATTCACCGAAATGGTGACAGCAGAAGCGATTTTGCATGCTGGCGCGGATAAATTCTGCCAGCATGATGTCTATGAACATCCCCTCGTCCTTCAGCTTGGGGGGGCTGACCCGGACAGACTAGCGGCTGCTGTGCGCGCTGTTGAACCTTTCGATTTTGATGAGATAAATCTCAATGTTGGCTGCCCGTCCCCGCGGGTCCAGTCTGGCCGGTTTGGGGCATGTTTGATGGCTGAACCAGAGCTNGTTGCAGAACTTGTTAGTGCGATGAGTGCCCAGACAGACCGGCCGGNCACGGTCAAATGTCGGATTGGTGTTGATGATATGGATCCTGAAACTGGATTGGACAGATTTGTTGATGCAGTTGCAGATGCAGGTGTCCAGGTCATTTATCTGCATGCTCGTAAAGCTTGGCTTAAAGGGTTAAGCCCAAAGGAAAATAGGGAAATCCCGCCCCTTGATTACGGCCGGGCAGAACGGTTGGCGCGGCGCCGCCCTGATCTTGAGATTATTTTAAATGGTGGGCTGACTGACAGGGATATGACTACAGCTGTGCTACAGCAGTCAGGTCAGATATTTGCAGGTGTCATGTTGGGGCGGGCAGCTTACAAAACACCCTATCAACTCGGCCTGTTTCATCAACTTTTCTCTCAAAATGCAGCTCCGCCTCACTTACAGAACATTGCTCGGCAGATGACAGATTATGCAGAACAACAAATACAGGCAGGTTTGCCTTTGCATGATATCACGCGGCATATGCTTGGCTTGTGTGCGGGGCTGAGAGGGGCAANAACCTTCCGGCGTGAATTGGGNGAANTAGCCCGTACGCCCTGCGCTGACTGGACACTGATTGAAACAGCTCTCACCGCCTGCCTGCGTCTTAACAAAAANCCTGGTGAGAAGAAAGTAGCTTAATGTCTGAAAAAACAGAACTGATGAACAAAGCAGAGCCGCCTAAAAAGGGCCGCTGGCTGATTGAATATGGACCGTTAATTCTGTTTTTCGTTGTGAATTATGCTGCAGGTATCCTGCTTGCCACAGCAGCTCTTGTTGCTGCAACAATTCTTGCCTTAGGTTTATCTTGGGTGCTTGATCGTCATATCCCAATGATGACTTTGATGGGCGGTATTGCTGTGACATTTTTTGGGGGACTTACTTGGGTTCTGGATGACCCATTTTATATCAAAATCAAACCAACAGTTATCAGTTCATTAATCGCGGTTACTTTAATAGGTGGTCTATTGATCAAACGAAATCCGCTAAAAGCTATACTTGGCACGAAGTTGCAGCTTAGCGATGCTGGCTGGCTTCAGGTCACCTGGATGTGGGCAGCTATGTTTGCAACTTCTGCACTGGCCAATGAAATTGCGTGGCGGAATTTAAGTGACGATGGGTGGGTGACTTTCAAATTATTTGGCCTGACAGGAATCTCTGTTGTTTTTGCGCTTCTGACCATGCCGATTATGAGTAAACACAGCACGATGAGCAATACTCAAGACTAATGGGGTCATGATTGTCTGTCGGGGCTGGGCTAGTCGAGAAAACACGCCTTTTGAGAGCAATAAGAATTTCTTGATATACCGCTTTTCGCTCTCTCTCTTTTTGACAGTTGCAAACAGCTTTCGTTTAATTACGGATTTTGTCTGATATTTATGCCCGAGTAGCTCTGTGAATCTGGCACTTTGCAGGATCCAATAAGGCAGCATGCTGACCCCCTTATTCGCACCGACCAGAAGCAGAATTATTGGGGTCAGCTCGATCTGACGGGTNGCTTTTGGCACAATTCCTATTGGGATTAACAGCTGATTAAATAAATCAAGCTTTTTTGCTTGATTTTTGGCCGAGATATAGCAGCCAGGGTGTTGAGCGGTATCATGTGTATACGCTGAATAAAGCCTTGCCGTTGATGACATTGCTTGACCTTCTTGGCCAGACTAAACAGGGGATTTGTGTTGTTGCTGACCGGCAGTNTGAAACCTCTTTATTTAATCAAGACTCCTGAATTGCGCGGTTCAAGCGGAAAAGCGCCAAAATTAAATTACTAAAAATTGGATAAAATGTCGCACTTGTGACAATAAAAGTCGCTGAATCAGCTCGGTACCTATGCGTTGCGCCGTAAAGATTCAGAAATAAGCGGATTCAGTCGTTTGTCTAAAAGCTACGTAAGAGGAAAAATGCCATGTCAGATGAAGATGATATCATCCTGTCCGAACTTGATGATGATGAACTTGTCCAGCAGATGCATGATGATCTTTATGACGGACTCCAGGACGAGATAGTTGAAGGTGTTGAGATCCTTCTCGACAGGGGATGGACGCCCTATAATGTGTTGACCAAAGCATTAGTTGAAGGCATGACCATCGTTGGGATTGATTTCCGCGACGGTATTTTGTTTGTTCCTGAAGTCTTGATGGCAGCGAATGCCATGAAAGCTGGGATGGGCATTCTACGCCCTCTGTTGGCCGAAACGGGAGCGCCCCGCGTGGGGAAGATAGTCATTGGCACAGTGAAGGGCGATATTCATGATATTGGAAAAAATTTAGTGTCGATGATGTTGGAAGGGGCTGGATTTGAAGTTATCGATCTTGGCATTAATAACCCTGTTGAAAATTACCTTGAAGCCCTAGAGGAGCATAAGCCAGATATTCTAGGTATGTCAGCGCTTCTGACCACAACCATGCCGTATATGAAAGTAGTGGTTGACGCGATGATCGAAAAGGGTGTGCGTGATGATTATATCGTGCTGGTTGGTGGCGCGCCGTTAAATGAGGCGTTTGGTGAATCTGTTGGAGCAGACGCTTATTGCCGTGATGCTGCTGTTGCTGTTGAAACAGCAAAAGCTCTGATCGCTCAGCGGCGCGAAGCGGGGGTGGCATAAGCTGGTTATGGGACAGGTAGTAACCCTTTACTGGCGAGATATACCTGCACAGGTTGTGGCTGAAAAAGGTCGTGGCCGCGAGCGTGAACAAGCGAAGATCGAACTTCATCGCCGCTTTGCACTCGCTATTGATGAGGCGGCGATGCGCGATGGAGCGAACAGCACGGATGATTATCTAGCTGATTGGCGGCGGGGCGAAGCTGTAGAGTGTTCAGATGATTTGAAATCTGAAGCCCTAAAGGTTGCCGAGCGTCTGGAAACAGAATTTGACAGCAGAATGCTTGCAAAACTTGTCAACACTGGTGGCCGCGCAGGGTGAAGCTTTCAAAAACAGTTAGTTGTTGAAATGGGCATAAATGCTTGTGTCGTAATTGGACCGATGAAAGGCGCAGTTAAGCGATCTAAAGCAAGCTATAATCGTCACTATTTGCTTAATTCAAGAGCAGGGTAGAAAGTGCATATCAATCATGTTACAGGCTCAGCTCAACGCAAAAGGTGTAAGGCTATGATTGTAGATATTGATGATCTGGCTCGCGCAGGGCAACACTGGTCAATTGAGGTTACGCCGGCTGGGGCTGCAAAGATTGAAAGCTTCGCAGCAGCTCTTCCTGAAGGGACAACAGTCAACGTCACCTTTTTACCGGGAACTGACCCGCTTGACACAATTGCTGTTGCGCGCCAACTGGCGGAAGAGGGCATGAACGCTGTGCCTCATATTGCTGCCCGGTCATTGATTGACTCCATCCAGCTTGATAATTTAGTCAGCCGAATGACAGCTGAGGCAAATGTAACAGAAGTGCTGGTCATTGGTGGTGGTGTTGAACGCCCAGTAGGGGTATTTGACAGCTCTATGCAGGTTCTTGAAACTGGTATTCTGCAGAAATATGGCATTTCCACAATAGGTGTGTCTGGCCATCCAGAGGGCAGCCCAGATATCAGCGCTCAGGCACTAGCAGATGCGATTGGTTGGAAGAATGAATTTGCTGCCAGAGAAGGGTTATCTTTATATATAGAGACACAGTTCTGTTTTGATGCGGAAACTGTGCTGAACTGGGAACGTATAATCCGTGGCGATGGCAACAAACTGCCTATACGCATTGGGATTCCTGGCCCTGCCACGATAAAGACTTTGTTTCGTTTTGCGCAGATTTCTGGCATTGGTCCCTCTATACGGTTTGTTTCTAAACAGGCCCGAAATGTGACCAAACTGATGACGATTCAGGCCCCTAATCTGTTGCTGGCAGGCCTGGCTGAGGGTATGGCCGCTGATCCAGACTGTCTCTTGGCCCATTTTCACTATTATCCCTTTGGTGGCTTTGCTAAGACAGCGACTTATGCTGAAGCGGTCGCAAATGGTCATGTTGATGTAACAGAAAAGGGCGGATTTGAAATTCGTCAGGCGTCATAACGTATTATTTTTGAATGAAAAGCTGTGCTTGTGATAGAAGGGCAAACATATGACGATAACGCGCATTTCATCTCACAAACAGGAGATCACAATTGGCTTTGACTCGCCTTTTTGTGTGATTGGTGAGCGGATTAATCCAACAGGGCGTAAATTACTGGCAGCAGAAATGGCAGCAGGCGATTACAACCGGGTAATCGCTGACGCTGTTGCTCAGGTTGAGGCTGGGGCAACTATGCTGGATGTGAATGCCGGGATTCCCATGGCTGACGAGCCGGCCATTTTGGCAGAATCGATTAAGCTGGTTCAGAACACTGTTGATGTGCCGCTGGCCATCGACAGCTCAATAGTTGAAGCCTTAGAAGCCGGGCTTTCAGTCTACCAGGGTAAGGCACTTGTCAATTCTGTAACTGGCGAAGAGGAGCGGCTGGAGGTTGTGCTGCCGCTGGTTAAAAAATACGGTGCGGCTGTTGTTGCTATCTCTAATGATGAGACAGGCATTTCTGAAGATGCAAATGTGCGTTTCGATGTGGCCAAAAAAATCGTTGAGCGGGCTGAAGATTATGGCCTCCCGCGTGAAGATGTGATTGTTGATCCACTGATCATGCCTGTTGGAGCTATAAATCTGGCTGGTCGGACAGCTCTTGACCTGATTGGGCGACTGCGGCATGAGCTGAAGGTCAACACAACTTGTGGCGCATCGAATATTTCGTTTGGTCTGCCAAATCGTCATGGAATGAATGCTGCCTTTTTGTCGATGGCAGCAGGTGCGGGCATGACCTCTGCGATTATGAATCCGCTTCACGCCGAGGAGATGACAGCGATTATGGGGGCAAACGTCATGAATGGTGTTGACCCAGAATGCCGCCGCTGGATATCAAAATTCCGGGAGGCAACGGCAGAAGGGTCTGGCGGGCGTGAACGGCGAGCAACACGGAGGCGAGCACGGGCCTGAAGGGCTGCTTTTCTGTCAGAACGTTAACAGTTAATGACCTGATAATAATCATGTTAAACCGCACAATGTGATAAATTTCGATAGAGGAATATTCAAATTGTCTGAGGTCAAAATCGTATTTACCCCATCCGGGCGTCAGGGCCAAATTCCGAAAGGCACAAATTTGCTGCAGGCTGCGCGCCAACTGGGTGTAGATATTGATTCAGTCTGCGGCGGACGGGCGATGTGTGGCCGCTGTCAGGTCGATGTGGGTGAAGGTCAGTTTGCCAAACATGGTATTACCTCATCTGCTTTAGCCCTTAGTCCAGCATCAGCTGCAGAAGCCCGCTATTCACAAAAACGCGAATTGCCAGTTGGCCGCCGATTGGCTTGTCAATGTCAGATAGAAAATGACCTTGTAATTGATGTCCCGGCAACCAGTCAGGTTCATAATCAGCTTGTACGCAAGGCTGCCGATAATCGCTTGATCGACCTGTGCCCGCCTGTCCGCTTGTGTTTTATTGAGGTACGTGAGCCTGACATGCATGAGCCGTCTGGCGATCTGCGGCGCGTAATTGAGTCGTTGGAAGCCCAATGGCCAGATAGGGTGTCTGGGCCTGTCAGCTGTGATCTGCATGTTCTGCAGCAACTTCAGACGGCCCTGCGTAAAGGCAAATGGACAGTCACTATTGCCTTGAGGTCAGGCTACCAGATTGTCGCTGTCTGGCCAGGCCTTAAGGACCAGATACTGGGGGCAGCCGTGGATGTGGGCTCAACCACAATGTCAGCTCATATATGCGACATGAATGATGGAACCGTTCTCGCCTCAACTGGCATAATGAACCCTCAAATCCGTTTTGGTGAAGATCTGATGAGTCGCGTCTCCTACGGGATTATGAATGAGGGTGGTGCAGCAGAAATGACAAAGGCTATCTGTGAAGGGCTGCAGCAACTCATTAGAGGTGGCGCCGAACAGGCAGGTTTTACCGCAGAAGATGTGCTGGAAGTTGTTCTTGTTGGCAATCCAGTGATGCACCATCTGCTGCTGGGCATAGACCCTATTGAATTGGGTGGTGCGCCTTTTGCTTTGGCAGTGGATACCGCATTGGAAATTAAAGCAGATGAGATAAATCTCATCTTAAATAAAGGCAGCCGGATTTATATTCTGCCCTGTATTGCCGGTCATGTAGGGGCAGATGCGGCAGGTGTGGTTCTGGCAGAAGCGCCGCAAGAAGCAAGTGAAGTGAAGTTGCTGATCGATGTGGGTACAAATGCTGAGATTGTGCTGGGCAATAAAGACAGGCTTCTGGCTGCCTCATCGCCAACGGGGCCTGCTTTTGAAGGGGCGCAAATTAGCTCAGGCCAGCGGGCGGCCCCGGGCGCAATAGAACGGCTTCGGATCGATCCAGAAACATTTGAGCCACGGTTTTCAGTGATTGGGTCAGACACCTGGTCAGATGAAGACGGCTTTGATGAGGCGGTTTCAGAATCAGGCATTACCGGTATTTGCGGCTCAGGCATTATTGAAGCTCTTGCTGAAATGTACCTCACAGGGTTGATCACAGCAGATGGGGTTATAAACGGTAATATGGCTAGCCGCACAGAAAGAATTGAACCTGATGGACGCACTTTTAAATACCGTATTACGGATACGGTCACAATTCTGCAGAATGATATCCGTGCGATCCAACTGGCTAAAGCTGCTCTTCATGCAGGCTTCAAGCTGCTGATGGATAAGATGCAGATAAAGACTGTTGACCGCGTAGTACTGGCAGGCGCATTCGGCACACATATTGACCCAAAATATGCAATGGTTCTCGGCATGGTCCCTGACTGTGCTTTGCCAAATGTTGTGGCTGCAGGGAATTCAGCTGGTGCCGGCGCGCGGATGGCTTTGTTGAATATAAATGCCAGAGCAATCATTGAACAGACTGTCCGTAGAATTGAAAAAATTGAGACAGCTGTTGAAACAGATTTTCAAGATCATTTTGTTCGCGCAATGGCATTCCCGCACAAGACAGACCCGTATCTGGAATTAAGTGCGGCTGTTTCATTGCCAGTGCGCGATCTGACAGATAATGTGCCTTCAGCCGATCCGTCTGAGCGCAGGAGAAGCCAACGCAGGTCCAGACGTGCAGAGTCCTGATAAGTCATTTCATTGTCTTAACTTGAGCCCGTGTTTTTTGTGCTGGCGCTCGCGCTTCCAGCTATGCGCAGCCGCGCCTATCACAAAGGCAAAGCTGAGCGCATAGCTAGTCCAGATATAGACGCCATATCCATCCATGTCCAGAAAGCTGGTCATATTAAATGGCCTTTCTGCGGGCTTCGCCTGCTGACCGGCGACGATCGCCCAGCATCCAGTTCATACGGTGTAGGACAACCCATATAAAAAATAGCTGAAAGCCTGCAAACATGGTAAAGAGCGGCCANAACATAGACACATCAACGGCCATGCCGCCTGNGCGCAGAATGCTTGCGGGCTGGTGTAATGTATTCCACCAGTCCACAGAAAATTTTACTATAGGCAGGTTTAGCAGGCCAACAAGGGCTAAAATAGAGGCCATGCGGGCTCCACGTTCTGGCCGCTCAAACCCTGTTGCCAGCGCAATGTAACCAATAAAGAAAAACAACAACACCAGCATAGAGGTCAGCCGAGCATCCCATATCCACCATGTTCCCCAAATAGGATAGCCCCACAAGCTGCCAGTAACGAGCGTCAGCGCGGTGAATCCGGCGCCAATAGGCGCAATGGCACGCGCAGCAATGTCTGCCAAGGGGTGCCGCCAGACAAGATAGAATAGGGCACACAACGCTAGCCCCAGATAGCTGGACAGGCCCAGCCAGGCAGAGGGCGCATGCACATACATAATGCGCACAGCGTTTCCCTGTTGGTAATCAGGTGGTGAGGCTAGTAAGGCTAGATACAGCCCATAAACAAAACAAATTACCGCTGCCCAGAAGAAAAATGGGCGCATCACGTCAGACACAGTTTTAAACCGTGTCGGATTGGCAAGACTATTAAAAAGGCCTGTCATGTTCTCGTTCTTCTGCGTTCTGTTTGCTTTTCATGTTTTACTTGTCCTCCAGGGCTGACCGCAAGGCCGCAATTGTCGCAACCGGACTGACTGCTAACAGGAACAAAAACACCGCCCCTAATAATTTTGCCTGTCCGACAAAACCTAGCCCTGCCAGATACGACTCAGTTACAGCCACTCCGAAAATTAAAACGGGCAGGCTGAGTGGTAACAGTAGTAACGCCACCAAAAGAGCGGCCCGGCGTGCGCCAAGTGTAAGGCTTGCGCTGATTGCCCCTAAGAGATTCAGACAGGCCGCGCCTACAGCTAGGCTTGGCAGAAGAATCTTTAGGCTGGAAAGGGGCAGATCATATAAAAGCACCAAAACAGGAATGATGACCAGCAACGGCAGAACAGACAAAAGATACCAGCTAATCAGCCGGGCACCAACATAGCCTGTCAGTCCTCCATGCATTAAGCTGACCTGTTCCAGCCATCCCTGCCTATCATCCTCTGCAAACAGGCGATCAAAGGCAGGCAGCGCGCTCAGCAAGGCAGATATCCAAATAATTGAGGGTCCTAGTTGGCGCAGCAAATCAGGTGATGGACCCACAGCCAGAGGAAACAGAGCAGCAATCATGACAAAAAAAGCGACCTGCCCTAGATGGTCACCGATGACCCCTTTACCCAATAAAGCTTCACGCCGCAGACATAAGGTGAAATTGCCGATCATCATCACTCCTTTATTAGAAGGTCCAGATAGCGCGGCGTCAAACGGCTGTCTAAGGGGTGATGACTGGCCACAATAGATAGCCCACCTGCTTCCTGATGTGCGGCTAACACAGCTTCAAGTGCCTTGAGGCCTGCTCTGTCTAGGCCACTGTTTGGCTCATCTAGCAGCCACAGAAACTTGGCGGATGGCGAAAAACAAAGCCTTGTGAGGGCAACACGCTGGCGCTGGCCAGAAGAAAGACTGCGAATAGGCTGATGGAGGAAACTGGCGATACCGAAAGGATCATAACGGCACAGCTGTTCCTCAACATCGGCTCTTCGGGCTGATTGTGGCATTAAAGACAAATTATCAAGGCTGGTCAACGCCGTAGCCAACCCATCTTCCTGCGCATACCACAGACATTGCAGAGCATTAGCTGGCATCTCTTGGCGGTATGCGTTAAATGGCCAATCATTGCAGCTAATCTCACCCGCTGTTAACGGCAGAAAGCCAGCAATGGCGCGCAAAAGGCTGGATTTGCCGCTGCCATTTGGTCCGCGCAAGACCAGAATCTCGCCGCTACTGACACTGAAATCAAGATCTATACATATCTGGTTTTGCCCACGCGACAGCTCAATGCCTTTGCCATCCAGTCTGAAGTGCTGCGGATGTGAAGCTTGAGCTGATCCTGATTGCGCATTTGTTTTCATAAGCTTGGATTTTAAAGGTAACAGACAATACGGTCCAGAGGCAGCAGTCCTGATTTTCAGCTTTTTTCCGCTCATTGGACAGATGCTAGCAGAGCTGCCTCTTCTCTTTCTGACTGAAATTTGTTATTAATTGGAACAAAAGCAATTAGGCACACTTGTCATGGCCAATGTCTTTTATGCGATGAGGTAAGTGGAAACTACAGCGACGGACCTGAAGTTATTGTGTGTTTGGGTCTTCGCAACTCCAGTCCTTATCTCTATTATCACTTACAACGAAAGGTGGGTTTCACATCATTAAGGCCGCATAACAGGCTGCCGTAAGCCGGCTTTTTTGAGTAAGGGTGCGGGGAGGCGCACGTTCTCAGCGCAGATGAAAACCAGATGGCAAAAATGGACCACTGTGGGGAAAAACATGACGTTATATGAAACCTATCTTGCTGAGATAGCCGCACGTGCAAAACAGGGCTTGCAGCCAAAGCCAATTGATGATGGCGCACTGGCGGCAGCACTGATTAAGCACATAACAGATGCGGACAGTCCACATGCAAAAGATTGTCTGCAATATTTGATTTACAACACGTTGCCAGGTACAACTAGCGCTGCAGGAGTGAAAGCGGGGTTCTTGAAAGATATAATTTTGGGCGTGGTCAGCGTACCAGATATAACAGGTCACCTTGCCTTTAAATTACTGTCTCATATGAAAGGGGGGCCATCCATTAATGTGCTTCTGGATCTTGCGCTGGCTGAAGATAAGGCTGTTGCTGTCAGTGCTGCTAAAGTTCTGAAAACACAAGTGTTTTTGTATGAGGCAGACACATCACGCTTGAAGTCAGCTCATGAAGTAGGGAATGAAATTGCAACAGATATTTTGAAAAGCTATGCTAAAGCCGAGTTTTTTACAAAGTTACCAAAAATCGAGGAGCAGATTGATGTAGTAACTTATATCGCCGCAGAAGGCGATATTTCAACTGACTTGCTCTCACCAGGCAATCAGGCCCATTCACGTTCGGACCGGGAATTGCATGGTCAATGCATGATATCTGCGCAGGCTCAGGCTGAGATTCAGGCTCTGAAGCTGCAGCATCCAGATAAACAGGTGATGTTAATTGCTGAAAAAGGGACAATGGGTGTTGGCTCATCGCGGATGTCTGGGGTCAATAACGTGGCATTATGGACAGGTCGGCCCGCTAGCCCCTATGTGCCTTTTGTAAACATTGCCCCGATCGTTGCCGGAACGAATGGCATTTCACCCATTTTCCAGACTACAGTTGGAGTGACAGGTGGCATCGGTGTTGATCTGAAAAACTGGGTAAAAAAGCTGGATCATGCTGGCAATCCCATATTAAATAATAATGGTAACCCGGTTCTGGAACAGAAATATTCGGTTGAAACAGGCACCGTGCTTACTATCGACACAAAAAACAAAAAGCTCTATACAGCGGGAGGGCCATCTGCTGGTGGTGAAGAACTTGTTGATATGGCTGAATCCTTTACGCCGCAAAAAATGGAATTCATGCGCGCCGGCGGGTCTTATGCGATTGTATTTGGCAAAATGCTGCAGAGTTTTGCTGCTAAGACGCTGGGTGTAGACCCCACACCTGTTTTTGCTTCGTCTAAGATTGTCACCCATGAAGGGCAAGGGTTGACTGCCGTTGAGAAAATTTTCAATGCAAATGCTGTTGGTGTAACAGACGGAACCGTTCTTCACGCAGGATCAGATGTGCGTGTAAGAGTAAATATCGTCGGATCGCAGGATACCACAGGCCTGATGACCTCTCAGGAGCTGGAAGCGATGGCAGCAACAGTGATTTCCCCCAGCGTTGATGGCGCCTACCAGTCTGGCTGTCATACAGCCTCTGTCTGGGATGTGAAGGCACAGGAAAATACCCCGAAGCTGATGAAATTCATGTCGGCATTCGGTTTGATCACTGGGCGTGATCCAAAAGATCAATATCACCCAATGACAGATGTGATTCATAAAGTCCTGAATGATCTCACCGTTGATGACTGGTCGATTATCATCGGCGGGGATTCTCATACTCGCATGTCAAAGGGAGTTGCCTTTGGAGCGGATTCTGGCACGGTTGCGTTGGCGTTGGCTACCGGTGAGGCCTCTATGCCTGTGCCTGAGTCGGTGAAGGTGACCTTTAAAGGCAGCATGGCAGATCACATGGATTTCCGCGATGTTGTGCATGCCACCCAGGCTCAGATGCTGGAGCAGTTTGGCGATAATATCTTCCAGGGCCGCATTATTGAAGTGCATATTGGCACGCTGTTGGCTGATCAGGCGTTTACCTTTACGGACTGGACAGCAGAGATGAAAGCCAAGGCCTCCATCTGCATTTCTGAGGATGACACATTGGTAAAATCTCTCGAGATTGCCAAGTCCCGCATTCAAATAATGATCGATAAGGGCATGGATAATGAAAACCGGATGCTGCAGGGGCTGGTCGCCATTGCTGAAAAGCGGATGGATGAGATTACCTCAGGCAGGCGTCAAGCACTCGCTCCGGATGCTACAGCCAAATATGCGGCGGAACTGGTTGTTGATCTGGATGTGATTACTGAGCCAATGATCGCTGACCCTGATGTGAATAATGCGGATGTCTCAAAGAGGTATACGCATGATACTATCCGGCCTATTTCGCACTATATGGGCGATAAGAAAGTTGATTTGGGCTTTGTCGGATCCTGCATGGTGCATAAGGGTGACGTGAAAATCGTTGCCCAGATGCTGCGAAATTTGGAAAAAGCAAAAAATAGGGTTGAGTTCAAAGCCCCCTTGATTGTGGCCGCACCAACCTACAACATAATCGACGAGCTGAAAGAAGAAGGCGACTGGTCAATCCTTCAGAAATATTCAGGCTTTGAATTTGACGACAATGTCCCAAAACAGACCAGCCGCACAGATTATGAAAATATCTTATATCTGGAACGGCCAGGCTGTAATTTATGCATGGGCAACCAGGAGAAAGCCGCTAAGGGAGACACGGTTCTTGCCACTTCTACCCGTTTGTTCAAAGGCCGTGTGGTCGAGGACTCTGACGAGAAGAAGGGTGAGTCATTACTGGCCTCAACTCCGGTTGTTGTGCTTTCTGCCATTTTAGGACGTACCCCAACCATTAGTGAATATAAAGAGGCCGTGGAAGGCATCGACCTGACTAGCTTTGCCCCGTCGCAATCTGCACCTGCTATTACCAATTCGGTACATTTTTAACAAACGGGACAGAGGTAGAACAATCCTGATGAAACATTAGATGGTTTAAAACTTAGCAGCGCCGTTCTTACAGACTGAAGGTGGCTGTTTTTTATACTGTTTCATGTCTATTTGCTTGCCCACACGCGGTTTCATTCAAGCGCAGATTGTCATCTAAGAGTTTGTCTGTGCTTAGGGCCAGTTGTCTCATCGCAGGCTTTGTGATGGCCATGTGTGTTGAAGCCTATCCAATGTAGCGGCAAACTTTTTCTATTCGCTGATTGGATCAGACATAGATTTGGTCAACTCTAGCCGTTAGCCACAGACCAGCGGCAATCAATAGATACAAATAGATATAAAGCTCAACCCCAAAATTGCTGGAATGAATTTAGGCAGTGGCAAGCCGGCTTCGCGCAACTTCGTTGATGCAAAATTTTATTTTCAGATTATCAAGAGGCAATTGTTTGACTTGCCAATGGCTGTGAGTGCTCTCTTATATTGAGCCCCAACAGTATTTGACTCAGCGCTTCCTGCTGGTTAAGGGTTGACAGGAGGTGTGCGGCGGTGTGGTTTTGATCTTGCTTAGCTGATTTTACCTGTCCACCCTTATTCTGTCATGTCCGCATTTTGGTTTAACCTCGATGTCTTCTGCCTTTTTAACATCTTCAGCCCTTTTGAAATGTGTTCTGGGCTCTACCAATACAGGCAAGACCTTTTATGCGGTGGACCGGATGCTAGGACACGCCTCTGGCATGGCGGGTTTTCCTCTGCGGCTGCTGGCACGTGAGAATTATGACAAGCTAGTCACTCGCCTGGGCCCGTCTCAGGTTGCGCTGGTCACAGGTGAGGAAAAGCTGGTTCCCCCGAATGCCCGTTATTTCTGCTGCACGGTTGAGGCGATGCCGCTTGAACGGGATATGGATTGTGTGGTGGTTGACGAAATCCAACTCTGTACTGACCGCGAACGAGGACACATTTTTACCGACAGGTTGCTGCACGCCAGGGGGCGGCATGAGACTCTGTTTTTAGGGGCACAAACGATGTGGCCTTTGTTGCAGACCTTGCTGCCAGATGCAGAATTTATTAATCGTGATCGGTTCTCCCGCTTGTCTTATGCTGGCCAGAAGAAAACAACCCGTCTGCAGAGGCGATCTGCCATTGTCGCTTTTTCCGCAGCAGAAGTATACCGTTTGGCTGAGTTGGTGCGCCGTCAGCGTGGCGGAGCGGCGGTGGTGATGGGGGCACTTTCACCGCGCACCCGCAATGCTCAGGTCGAGCTTTATCAGAATGGTGATGTTGACTTCCTGATTGCCACAGATGCCATTGGCATGGGGCTGAATATGGATATTGGGCATGTCGCACTGGCAGATGATGCCAAGTTTGATGGCCAGTCTATGCGGCGCCTATCCCCAGCTGAACTAGCCCAGATTGCCGGCCGGGCCGGTCGGTACACGACCGATGGCACATTTGGTGTGACCGAAGATTGCCGCCCGCTTGAACAGGAGGTGGTCGACGCTATTGAAACGCATAATTTTTTGCCTGTACGCCAGCTGTATTGGAGGGCCCGCAAGCTGAATTTCAATACGCTTGACGGACTACTGAAATCACTGGAAGCGGCTCCACCATACCGCTTTATGGTGCGCAAAGTCGATGGGGTTGACCATCTTACCCTGCAGGCTCTTGCAGACCGGCCGGATATCCGCGCGTTGGCAGACAGTCCGGGCCGTCTGCGGACTTTGTGGGATGTGGCGCAAATTCCAGATTTCCGGAAGACCTTAACAGACAGTCATGTAGTGATGCTGGCCCGGATTTTCGATAGCCTGGCCCGCCATGGCCAGCTAGATTCGCGATGGGTGGCTGCCCAACTTTCCCATCTGGACAGGCTGGATGGGGATATCGATACGCTCATGACACGTATTGCTCATATCCGCACCTGGACATATATCACTCATAAAAATGGCTGGACCGACTCAAAACAAGATTGGCAAGAGCTGGCTAAATCGATAGAAGATAGGTTATCAGATGAGCTTCATAGCCGCTTGACGCAGCGGTTTGTGGACAGGCGGGCAGCGCATCTGTCACGAAGATTAAAGGAATCGATGGTTTTGATGGCATCAGTAAGACTGGACGGGACTGTATTGGTTGAAGGCGAGGAGGTTGGTCGCCTGGATGGCTTTATCTTTCATCCTTCATTATCAGAAACCGGCGAGGATGTAGAAGAAAAAGCCATGATCTTGGCAGCGGCACGAAAAGGTCTGCCTGATGAAATTGAACGGCGAGTGGCAGCACTGACAATATCTGCTGATCCGGCCTTCAGACTCGATGAAAAAGGCCAAGTTATCTGGCGCGATGCGCTTGTTGGCCGTCTTGTGCGTACCGACAACTTATATGCCCCGCGTGCAGAGGTTGGAGACAGCGACCTGCTAAGTATAGATCAGAAAGCCCGCATCAACGACCGCCTGAACCAGTTTATCACAGACCATGTGCATACGACATTAGCCCCGCTTGTAGCGCTGTCAAAGCCTGATCAACTGTTCTTTGCTGAGCAGGCAGAAGCAGCCTCAAAACCAGCAACTGAAAAGACAGAAACTCTACCCCCAAATGACCAAACTGCTCCTGAAAATAAGACGCTGACGCAAGCCCCTGCACAACTACGCCAGCTCTCTGGTGCGGCGAAGGGGCTGGTCTGGCAGATTTACGAAGGTCTGGGTACCGTTGAACGCCGCTTGTTGGCTGCACAGCTACGCGAAATAATAGAAAATGATAAGCCGCTTCTAGCCAAAGCTGGTCTGCGCATAGGTACTGAGGCCTTGTATTTGCCCGATATGCTGAAACCTGCGCCGATTGCCTTGCGTGTATTGCTGTGGTGTCTGTATAACCAGACCTTTCCAACTTGTGGGCCGCCGCCTGAAGGGCGAGTATCTTTTCCTGTCCCTGAAGGGGCAGAAGATGTAGCAGGTGGGTTTTGGATGGCGGCAGGTTATCGCCGGCTAGGGTCACGTATCATGCGTGTGGATATGGTTGAACGTGTTGCCGCTCTTGTGCGAGCTGCAGCGCGTGATGGTGTCTTTGAAATATCAGATGATATGTTATCTCTTGCTGGTGTGGGTCGCAGTGATATGGCGCTGATGCTGGGGGATCTTGGGTGCCAGCAGGTTGGTGAGCGGCCTTCAGAAGATCCAGAAAAACCAGCGATTGCAAAGTTTGAACGGATACAGAAAAAACGCATCCTCCGGCCCCAGCAAAAGCATTCTGCACAAAATAAACATAAAACTAAAGACAGGACTAAGTCTTCGTCAAGACAGAGCTATAGAGAAAAAAACGCCCCGATGCGGGGCGGCGCAAAAAAACTTGATCCGAATTCGCCCTTCGCGGTTTTGGCAGCTCTCAAAAAATGAGAAAAGTATAGGTATAAAGTGGACGCAGACGCGATTCGATCAGGAAGTTCATCGGTCAGGCTAGATAAATGGCTGTGGTATGCCCGGTTTTTTAAAACCAGAAGCTTGGCCACAAAACTGCTCTTGTCCGGTAAACTGCGAATCAATGGTGAGGTCACATCAAAGCCGCACCGGCAGGCCCAAATCGGTCAGGTTCTGACATTTTCACAAGGTATCCATGTCCGTGTGATACGGATTGACGAGATTGGTAAGCGCCGTGGCCCAGCAGCAGAAGCTGAACTGCTCTATACAGACCTTGATCCACCTCAAGCCCAGAGGACGGACAAAGAGGCGCGCCTTCAGAACAGCCGTTTTGAAAACAGGTTGACAGGCTCTGGCCGGCCAACCAAAAAAGACAGGCGTCAGACAAAAAGGCTGAAAGATCCGTGTTTCTGATCCTGGCGGAAACACCGGTAATTTAGTCGATTTCTTAGACAGACAAAGAGGACAATCAAAATGTTTAAGACATTTGCAGAATGGTTTCAGACATCATCAAAATCCGCTGAAGATAAAAATGATTTTAGCCATGAGCTGGCTGAGCTTGTAACCGCTTTGATGGTAGAAGCTGCTGCGGCTGACGGGCAGATTGGCACCGTGGAAACCCAGCTTATCGCTGATTGTGTATCCAGCCAGTTCGACTTAGCTGATGATGAAATGAAGCAGATTCTTGATGGCGCGCTTGACGATGCAGATAGTCGGATTGAGCTGCACAGCCTGATTGCCCGTCTGAGGGATAAATCTGACTATGAGGAACGAATCGGAGTTATGGAAATGGTCTGGATGGTTGTGTTTGCAGATGGGCGTCTAGATAAAATAGAAAGACAGCTTATGCGCAGGCTAGCCGGTTTGCTGTTTGTCTCTGATGTGGACTCAGGTCTGGCCGCACAGAGCGCGCGCCAGCTTCTTGGCCTTGCCGGTTCAGATAAAGTGCACTAAATACTCACCGGGTTTTGCAAATCCTGGTTCAGATATACCTAAAAGACAGAGCAGGCCGATGACTTACATCGTTAATGATAAATGTATCATGTGCAAATACACAGATTGTGTTGAGGTCTGTCCAGTTGACTGCTTTTATGAGGGGGAGAATATGCTTGTGATTCACCCTGATGAATGCATTGATTGCGGTGTTTGTGAACCTGAATGTCCTGCAGAAGCGATACTGCCTGACACAGAACCTGGCGCAGATGCTTGGGTGGCATTAAATCAGGAAATGGCAGAAATCT
>PBLM01000023.1 GCA_002721775.1 Rhodospirillaceae bacterium
AGCCGCTAATGATCAAAGTTTGTCTATGCCAATGGCTGCTGCGGCTAGAGAAGCCTTCAGCTTGGCCAGACGCCGCGGTTTTGGCTTGAAGGATTTCTCAGCCATGCTGGAACAGCACTGTGATTTGCATTCTCTGAACACGCCACGTCGTCATACAGACTAAGCTATCATTTGTCTTAAAGTGGTTCCAAATTTAGTGCTTGCCGGAATCTGTTTTTAAGCTCAGCCCCATCCAGAATTGGCAGGCTGCGCGGCACAGGCGCTGCACTGACTTGCACGACTGCACATAATGGGCCATTGCCTGTCTGCAGCTGGTGAAGCAAATCGGCAAGCCCGGCTGCATCCTCAACAGTGCAGGTATATGCAAATCCGCAAGAAGCGGCAACAGCGCTCAGATCAACTCCTTGTGAAGTATGGCTCTGCTGCATACCTGTTTCTCCGAAATGGCCATTATCTAATACAATGACAGCCAGATTATGTGGCTTGGCCACGCCAATAGTGGCGAGCGCGCCAAGACCCATCAATTGTTCCCCATCACCGGTCAGAACAGCAATTTTCTGGTCTGGGCGTGCCATGGCCAGACCTAGACCCATCATAGCGGCCCCACCCATTGCGCCCCATAGATAAAAATTTTTCGGACTGTCTCCTGCGGCATGTAAATCATAAGATGGGCTACCCAGCCCAGTAATAAACAGATGCGCAGTCAGAGCTGACTGAATTTTTTTCACAACGTCTCTTCTGTTCAACATCTGGTTACCACTCCTTCCTGCCCAATAATTTTTGCGACATCAGCACAGCGTTTCTCTGCTGGCTGGCAAAGGCAGAAAACAGGGCCGCATCCACGGTCTTTAGCAAGCTATCCGGATCCTCAACACAATAGGTGGCAAGGCCAATGGCCTCTAAACAGTCTTTTGTAGCCTGCCCCATAGGCACCTGCCAGGAATTGAACTCACCAAACTCGCCTCTCATAGTGATCAGCGTTACAAATGGGAAGCTGCAGTTTGCAATTAGGGACATCATATTGATACAATTGCCAACACCGCTACTCTGCATCAGCAGAACAGATTTCTTCCCGCCCAGCCAGGCCCCGCAGTTGAGCGCAACCCCTTCTTCTTCAGTGGACAGAACGATAGTGGCGATTTCATCCCCTTTGTCAGCTTTTGAAATTAGCGCGGCATGCCCGGCATCCGGTACAAAAGGTAATAAAGACACCTCATGTTTTATCAGCAGCTGATACAGCTGGTCTTCCCAGTTATGTTTCATCACAGGTCGTCCTTTACCAGAATCACTTCACCTCAGCCAAGCATAATTGAGGCCAGCTCACAATGAAAATCGGGTAGATATTTAGAAGACAGAGCAAAGAAATCACACATGCAAGCAGGGATGTTGCCCCCTCAGGACAGGGTCTTGTCTCCGCCTCTGCCTGAAACCACACCAGAAGCCAGAAACACCCCTGAAGAAACGATAATCACCCCTACAATTTTGACAAGCGATATGCTCTCTCCAAGAAACCAGAACCCGCCTAACATGGCTAGCACCGGTGTCAGTGCTCCAAAGGCAGCCGCCTGCGGTGCGCCGAGTAGCCTAACAGCCAGATTGAATAGAAACAGCGCTAGTATCGCAATAATAATCCCTTGCAGTATTAACATATAAAAAATATCGTCCAAATCAGCTCGTTCAAACGGCACCTGTCCGCTCAGCAGCAACCCCGGTCCAACCAGCAGCGCCCCCCAAAACAGACCGATCACAAGACCATGCAGCGCGGTAATCCCGCTTTGCCGGTAAATCACCGCATAGATAGAAAACAGTCCTGCCCCGGAAAAAAACAGCAGATAGCCCTTAAAGACGGTGACATTCAGCGCGAAAAAAGATGACCATAAGCCAACCATTAGTACTCCGGCCAGGATCAACCCCAATCCAATGAGCGCTAAGTTTCCAGGCCGCTCTCCTGTGATAAAATAAGCTGCCATAGCAGTCCAGATGGGGATCATACCAGGGGCAAGCGCACCAGCATCAGAGGCAGGCGCGAACTGCAGCCCGCTAGTCACAAAAAATGGAAAAATAACGCTGGACCCGATTGTGATACAAAACACACCGAACCAAGACTGGCCCTTCGGCCAGATTCCCAACTTTACCATAAAAGGTGACATTATCAGAGCGGCAGGCACCAACCGTAGAAACAGGATTTCCTGAACTGTGAATGAACCCTCAACGGCAAATCGAGTTCCAACCAGAAAGGCTGCCCAGATTGAAACAGTTGCGATAGCGCAGAACAGACCAAGAAAGAAGGGTTTTTTATGAATAACACAGACCCTTTCTTAGCGCTGAGGACAGTCTGTTCTGGGTATAGCCTATCACAACAGTTACCCCATGTGGCGTTAGAAATCCTCTGAGTTTACCTATATTAAGAGTCACTTCTGTCAAAGGCCGCAGACAAGGATGTCTTGTTTAATTCTTTCAATTGTGCAACTTCACGTTCTATCTCGTCTGTGATCTGATCTCTGTCCGGGTTACCACCAAACCGCTCGTGATCGCCCATATGCAGAATAAAGGTGGCAAAACGTTCTTTGGACACAGCCAACAATCTTTCCAGCTCGTCAAGGGGGTGGGCATGATCATCAGCACGTATATCTAGGAGCGGATAAGGCCGGCCGCCTCTGATCTGAAGGCTGGCGGACTGACGCCCTCTTTTATCACCGCCTGCAGCTTCACCTGCCTGCATGGCGGACAGCAACCTTTCTGCAAACGACAGATGGTCAGTTTGCAGATATTGTTCCAGAATGGCATCCGTTACCGCTTCTGATGCTAGCATATTGCCTGCAACAGACACATGGGCAGCGGCCCGGTGGCAGGCTATATCTATACAAGCTGAACCGGTATGACAGACGGCCTCACCATGGTGGTTGACTATATGTACCTGGCGCTGGTCGGCGCCTTTATCTTTTTCTTTCAGCGCTGCCATTGTGTTTTGAAGGGACAGGCCCTGCCTGACAAGTTTTATTCCTTCACTGCCCCACATCGGGTTCACCAGCGCCTGACTGGCGATTGCACAATCTTGACCAAAATGCGGGATCAGCGCTCCCACGGCAAAAAACCGACTTGCTACAGCGATGCCAAACTGGCCGGTTTCAGGATCATGTGCAACAAGGGAAAAGGTCATGATAGTCTGCCTTTTTAACGCTTTCTGGGTCTGCGGCCGGAGGGCGGCTGCACAGGAGCGTCAATTTCAGCAGAGGTGCGTGGCACCACAGCCGCTTTCGCCATGCCTGAGCCGTCTAGACCCAGCTCCTTGGCTTCTAGACGGCGCAGTTCATCGCGCAGGCGGGCAGCTTCCTCAAATTCCAGATTGGCGGCAGCCTCACGCATCTGCACTTCTAGTTCAGCGATCACTGTCTTCAGATCTTTTTCAATCAGTGCGGTCGCGCCCGCAACTCTAACATTTACATGGTCGGCCCGCTCATAAACCGAATCCAGAATATCATTAATCTGTTTTTTCACGGTTTGTGGGGTGATGCCATTGGCCTCATTCCAAGCCTGCTGTTTTTCACGCCTCCTTTGTGTCTCGCCAAGCGCATAGGCCATACTGTCTGTAGTTTTATCGGCATAGAGAATCACCCGACCTTCGGCGTTCCGCGCCGCCCGGCCTATAGTTTGAATAAGCGAGGTACGGGACCTCAGATAACCTTCTTTATCCGCATCCAGAATACCAACCAGCGCACATTCCGGAATATCTAGCCCTTCGCGCAGCAGATTAATGCCGATTAACACATCAAATACGCCGAGGCGTAGATCACGGATAATCTCAATCCGCTCCAGCGTATCCACATCTGAATGTACATAACGCACCTTGACCCCCGCTTCATGCATATATTCGGTCAAGGCTTCAGCCATTTTTTTGGTCAGGGTTGTAACTAGAACGCGCGTGCCGGCCTCGGCGGCGGCTCGGCATTCAGCTATAATATCATCAACCTGCGTTTCAGTTGGCCGTACCTCACAGACCGGATCGATAAGGCCAGTTGGCCGGACCACCTGTTCTGTGAACACTCCGCCGGTTTGTTCCAGCTCCCATGTTCCAGGCGTGGCGGACACATAAATAGTCTGCGGACGGAAGGCTTCCCATTCCTCAAATTTCAGCGGCCGGTTATCAAGGCATGAGGGCAATCTAAAGCCATAATTAGACAAAGTGGATTTGCGCGCGAAATCTCCCTTATACATTGCTCCGATTTGCGGAACTGTAACATGGCTTTCATCAACAATTAGCAGCGCATTTTCAGGAAGATATTCAAACAGGGTTGGCGGAGGCTCGCCGGGGCCTCGCCCTGACAGATAACGCGAATAATTTTCAATTCCGTTACAACTATTTGTGGCTTCTATCATCTCCAGGTCAAACTGGGTGCGCTGCTGCAGGCGCTGAGCTTCCAGCAGTTTGCCCGCTTCATTGAACTCTGCCAGCCGCATCGTTAGTTCTGCCCCGATTTTTTTCACTGCTTGTTGTAAGGTTGGGCGCGGGGTNACATAATGCGANTTNGCAAAGACNNTGATTTTTTCTAAGGCCTGNGTTTTCTCGCCTGTNAGNGGGTCAAACTCCCAAATTTCNTCGATCTCATCACCGAATAAGGATATCCGCCANGCCCGGTCTTCNANNTGNGCNGGAAANAGCTCAATATTATCGCCACGNACCCGGAACGACCCNCGCCCAAAATTTAGGTCNTTGCGCCGGTACTGTAATTCGGTAAAGGCCCGCAGCAGGGTCTGGCGCTCATGNTCCTGCNCTACTGACAGCTGCAGTGTCATGGTAGAATAAGTTTCAACAGAGCCGATGCCATAAATACAAGACACGGAGGCAACAATGATCACATCCTCACGCTCCAGCAACGCCCGGGTAGCAGAATGGCGCATCCGGTCAATTTGCTCATTAATAGACGACTCTTTTTCGATATAAGTGTCAGAACGCGGCACGTAGGCTTCGGGCTGATAGTAATCATAGTAAGACACAAAATATTCTACCGCATTATCGGGAAAAAGTGCCTTCATCTCTCCATAAAGCTGAGCTGCTAGCGTTTTATTCGGAGCCAGAATAAGAGTAGGCCGCTCTGCTTGCTGAATTACGTGGGCAATAGTGAAGGTCTTGCCGGAGCCTGTCACGCCCAATAGCACCTGATCCCGCTCGCCTGCAGCCACACCGTCCATCAGTTCTTCAATTGCCGTTGGCTGATCACCATTAGGGCTAAAATCTGACTTTAAACTGAAATTCGCTGGTTGCGGTATTCGATCACTTAAGATGTTTTCGTTGCGTATAATTTCTGTCTCACTATCCATGCCGACAAGATAGTTCATGAGTGTTGCGTTGGAAAGGGGCAGTGAGAAGAGGCGGAGTTCAGAAATTGTGAGCTGGTCCTCCCTTTACATCTGTTGGACCGTGTTTTATTTTTCAAGTGTTATGGAGTTTTCAGACTCCTTGCTCTTTAACAGAAAATATCAAAGGATATTTTTATGCTTGCTTCACGTTTGTCTGCTATTAAACCATCCCCAACCATTGCGGTGTCCAATATGGCTTCAGAGATGAAAGCCGCCGGTAAAGATGTTATCGGTCTCGGCGCGGGCGAGCCTGACTTTGACACACCTGACCATGTCAAGGCAGCAGCGATTGCGGCCATGAATGCAGGCAAGACAAAATATACAGCTGTTGACGGGATTGCTGAATTAAAGGCGGCGATTGTCAGTAAATTTGCACGGGAAAACAATATCATCTGTACCGCAGACATGGTTACGGTTGGCACAGGCGGCAAACAAATTCTTTATAACGGTCTGATGGCTACGCTTGATAAGGGTGATGAGGTCATTATACCTGCCCCATACTGGGTTTCCTACCCGGACATGGTGTTGCTGGCTGAAGGCAAGCCAGTGCCTGTTGAGTGCCCACAAGAAGATGGGTTTAAACTGGCCCCAGCTGCGCTTGCTGCTGCGATTACGCCCCGAACCAAATGGCTGATTTTGAATAGCCCTTCAAACCCCACAGGTGCGGGTTATTCAGCTGATGATCTACGTGTTTTGGCAGATGTTCTGCGACAATACTCTCATGTTCACATTATGGTGGACGATATGTATGAACATTTGGTTTATGACGGCTTTTCATTTACTACCATGGCAGAGGTTGCTCCCGACCTGCAGGATCGCACCCTTACTATAAATGGGGTGTCTAAAGCTTATTGCATGACAGGTTGGCGCATAGGCTATGCTACTGGACCTCAGCCGCTGATAAAAGCTATGGCCAAGATCCAGTCCCAATCCACTTCCAACCCAAATTCAATTGCGCAATGGGCGGCGGTTGAAGCGTTAAGTGGCCCGCTTGATTTTATGGCAGAGAATCTAGTGCACTTTTCGGCCCGACGGACATTGGTGTCTGATGCGTTGAACTCGATTAACGGGATANATTGCTTTGTGCCGGAAGGTGCCTTTTATGTCTATCCAAACATTGCTGGNCTGATTGGACAGATCACACCAAGTGGCAAAATAATTAATACAGACGAAGATTTCGTGTCATACTTGCTGGAATCTCAGGGTGTGGCAACCGTGCAAGGTGCAGCCTTTGGACTGTCCCCGCATTTCCGGATTTCTTATGCTACCGGAACAGATGTGCTAGAGGACGCAATGGAACGAATTATCAAGGCCTGTGCCGCGTTAAGTTGAAGCTAAACCAGCAAATGGATTTCNGCTAAGTCCGCGTTTATTTAANCANATGAAAACAGAATGCTTATCAAAAGCTGACTTAAATGGAACAGTTTGTTTAACAACTATATTGCCCTAANTATTTATAAATAGAATGANGTAAGAAATTAACTTTTTGANTTGATTTGACATAAAACNACTTNGTAGGAAGNCCTGTTATGTTGATCCGCAGCCGAAAANCATGGGATGTGATAGACTACAAAACCACAGATGAAAACGTTTATCTGAACAGGCGGAGTTTTTTACAAGCGATGGGTCTCGCCGGGACTGGACTTTTAACTTCGTCTTTAATGTCTTTCTTGTCCGCTGCNAAAGCTGCCGGAATTACCGGCTTTCCAGCCATGCGCAACTCGGCTTTCACCCTGGACAGGCCAATTACCATCGAAAAAGAAGCGATCACCTACACCAATTTTTATGAATTTGGCTCCTCCAAAAACATCTGGCGCAAAGCCCAGAAGCTAGTCACAGAGCCGTGGATATTCGCTGTAGACGGGTTGGTGAATAACCCACTTCAGATGGGTGCTTCAGATCTGATTGCCAAAACCGGGCCGCAGGAAGAANGACTCTATCGTCATCGTTGTGTGGAGGCTTGGGCGATGGCTGTTCCTTGGACAGGCGTTCCGATGTCGCGTCTGGTCACGCTGGCCCAGCCGAAGGCAGATGCAAAATATATTCGGCTTGAAACTTTTCTTGACCCGTCTGTTGCCTCCGGCCAGCGCCAGTCCTGGTACCCTTGGCCTTATGTAGAAGGCATGACGATAGATGAGGCAATGAATGAGTTGACCTTTATTGGTACCGGATTGTATGGACGAGCTCTGGAAAACCAGAACGGCGCACCGTTGCGGGTTGTGCTACCCTGGAAATACGGATTTAAAAGCATAAAATCGATCGTAAAGATGACTTTTACAGACCAGCGACCAGTTTCTTTCTGGGAAANTCTGGCGCCCCATGAATATGGCTTTTGGGCAAATGTGAACCCGAATGTGGATCATCCACGCTGGTCACAGGCTACCGAACGAATGCTGGGCACAGGCAACCGTGTTGCTACTCAGCTGTATAATGGTTATGGCGAACAGGTCGCCTATCTTTACAAAGATATNAAAGAAGAGGGCGACCGCCTGTTTCGTTAGCTGGAAACACCTGGAAATAACAAATTGAGAGAGACTAAGCCCCTTCAAAAAACTTATAAACGGCCTCACTGATCAANATACGTTCATCCAGCACCACAAACGCCTCATTCAGCCTTTCAGGCTTAGCCAGTACATCTGGTAATCGGGCTGTATGCCTGCCTGCCTGCATTATTTTATGAAAGCGGGCAATTCTTCCTTTCTCTTCAGCCAGCTCGACGGTCAACACTGGCTTGCCAGTCAGAGNTACTTCACTTGTCATATTTACCGAATCACTCGTGACAATCACATATTTGGCAAGTCCTAACAGGCCCGGATAGGGGTTATGGCNTACCCCATTCCAGACCCAGCTAGCTTCGCCCCCCAGCCGGCGTTCCAGCTCTTCTGCCAGCACCCGCAAGCCGCGCTTTGGCGTGCGTCGTGAGGGAACGAGTGCCAGCCTTACCCCGGTCACCNGCACAAATGAGGTCAGTTCTTCTGCCANTTTTGTAAATGCGTCTGCTCCGGCCTTATAGCGGCGATTATCCCCGCCAATCAACACTAGCGCCAATGCGCGTCCNTCTATCAGGCCTTCATTATAAGTGATTTTCAGAGCAGCAGCTTCGTCTTCAATCTCCGCCTCATCCAGTCTATTCAAGGCACCTGTTGTGGTCAGCAGGTTAGGGAAATCCATCTGACTGTCCGCTGCTTTTTGCGCGATATCATCGTGGCATGGAGTGATCATCAGATCAAAATAATGTGGCTCAATATGTGGGTCCTGAATATGGATGGTTTTAGTCTTGCCCATGGCCAGTCGCCGCACCCCAATAGAAATGCCGGCCATCCGTCGGCCGCAAGTGATGCATAAGTCCGGCCATTGATTGGCTTTTAGCCAATCTGGCTTTCGCCCTAGCGTTAACTGCCAACCTGGCAGGTTAGCTAATTTTGGAAAGGCACGTAGCAGGGGTGTGGGGACAGCTCTAATATATTCTGCTTGAATCCTCATCGCTTTTGTTAGGGCTGACCCTTGCGCCAGCATACCAGCAGTCCCATCAGAAATCACCCATGTGCGGGTTGGCCAAGCCCCTTCATTCTTGTTCATAATCGTTCTTTTATTCCAGTTTTTTGTAATAATCTTGCTTTATTTTGCGATAACANTATCCTTACAGNCCTGCTCTTTTTATGCAGCGCATTTAAACAAACGCAATAGATAACGCAAAATAAATAAGGATATCCTGTCTAATGGCCAAGAAAATCAAGCTTGATTCTGTTGATAGGAAAATTCTTGCAGATCTGCAAGATAAAGGACGCATGACCAATGTTGAGCTTGCAGCACGAGCAGGTATTTCTGCCCCGCCTTGTCTGCGTCGTGTGCGCGCTTTGGAAAATGCAGGTGTTATACGCGGCTATCATGCGAATATTGATGGCGATGCACTTGGCTATTCAGTGACCATTTTTGCTTTTGTAGGACTAACTAGCCAGGCAGAGACAGACCTGCAGGANTTNGAGGNAATGGTGGGAGATTGGGATATGGTTCGGGAATGCCACATGCTTATGGGGGAAACGGATTTTTTGCTGAAAATCGTGGCGCATGACTGGGATGATTTCCAGCGTTTCCTGACTACAAAACTTACCCCGGCCCCAAATGTTAGCCATGTGAAAACTGCACTGTCTATTCGGGCACGAAAAACCCAGATTGGTGTGCCTGTGCTATTAGAGGACTGAACTACAGAAAAGCCAGCTCAGGGTTCAATTAATTTAATCGAGACAATCTCGTACGGGTGTGGGCCGCGAGGGGTTTGTACTTCAACAGAATCTCCTTCTGTCTTGCCAATAAGGGCGCGAGCAATTGGTGAGGAAGTGGAAATCATTCGCTTTTCAATATCTGCCTCATAAGGGCCAACAATAGTGTAGCTGGATTCCTCGTCTGTGACNTCATCTGCGATCACAACTTCAGTNCCGAAGGTTACAGTTTTGCCNGTNAGTCGAGACATATCTACCACTTCAGCACGGCTGGTCACATCTTCCAATTCCGTAATCCGGCCCTCAATAAAGGACTGGCGTTCNCGAGCTGCNTGATATTCCGCATTTTCAGACAAGTCACCATGCTCGCGGGCTTCTGCAATTGCTTTAATTACGGCCTGTCGCTCGCTATGTTTCAGCAAATTAAGCTCTTCTTTCAGCTTGTCCAGACCAACCTGTGTAAACGGGATTTTTTCCATATCCAATCCTGTGGCTGCCTCAAAAGCCTGCCCAAATAATTTGGATTTTAGTCTAAGACAGTTCGGGTGGATTTGGCAAATAATCTTGTATCGATCGCACATCTACCNGCATGTCANCTAGTGCAGCAATCGCATCAACAGCCGCTCGGCTGCCTGCCACAGTGGTATAGTAGGGAATATTATTTGTCAGCGCGGTNTGGCGCAGGGAAAAACTGTCCTTGATTGCTGCGGCCCCATGGGCAGTATTAAAGATCAGGTCAATCTGGCCGGACAGCATCGCATCCACCGCATGCGGCCGACCTTCCATCACCTTATTTATGGGTGTGGCTGGCACATTTTCCTCTCTAAGGGCTTCTGTAGTTCCGCCTGTGGCCAAAATATTGAAACCCATCTGAGCCAGCTTGCGGCAAATCGGGATATATGCAGCCTTATCTGCGTCTTTCACTGACACAAACACTGTACCTGATTGCGGCAGGCGCACTCCTGCCCCCAGCTGGCTTTTGGCAAATGCCCGTCCGAAATCAGAATCGATTCCCATAACTTCACCTGTTGATTTCATCTCCGGACCCAAGAACACATCAACGCCTGGGAAGCGGGAAAACGGAAACACAGCCTCTTTGACAGCAACATGGTTAAGAGCGGTCTGGGTCAGCGCAAACTCCGCAAGCTTTGCCCCGGCCATGACGCGGGCTGCGATTTTAGCAATCGGATTGCCTGTTGCTTTTGCAACAAAAGGCACAGTGCGGCTGCCACGCGGGTTCACCTCCAGCAAATAGACCTGCTCATCCTTGACCGCAAACTGGACATTCATCAGCCCGATTACATTCAGCGCATCTGCAAGCGCCTCTGTCTGTGCCCGTATCGTATCCAGAATTGGAGCAGACAGATGCTGCGGCGGCAGTATACAGGCGCTGTCACCTGAATGAATGCCCGCTTCTTCGATATGTTCCATGATTCCGGCAATAAAGACCTCATCCCCATCACGAAGCGCATCCACATCCACCTCAATCGCATTTTCCAGGAACTTGTCGATCAGCACCGGGTTGCTGCCGGAAACACGCACAGCNTCACGCATATATCTGTTNAGATCAGCCATCTGCCAGACCACTTCCATTGCTCTTCCGCCCAGGACATATGATGGCCGAATTACCACNGGCAGGCCAACATCTTCAGTAATGGCACGTGCTTCCTCAGCTGAATGTGCAATACCGTTCTGTGGCTGTTTCAGGTCCAGCTTTTTGATAAGTTGTTGGAAGCGTTCGCGATCTTCAGCCAAGTCAATTGCATCAGGGTTTGTGCCCAAGATCGCGATGCCTGCAGCATCTAGGTGAGCGGCAATTTTTAGGGGAGTCTGTCCGCCAAGCTGGACAATAACACCTTTTACTCTGCCCGTTTCCTGTTCGCGCCTAATTACGGAAATGACATCTTCTTGTGTCAACGGCTCAAAATATAGCCGATCAGATGTATCATAATCTGTGGAAACGGTTTCCGGGTTGCAATTGATCATGATGGTCTCATATCCGGCATCAGCGAGTGCGTAGGCGGCATGCACACAACAGTAATCAAATTCAATCCCTTGGCCAATGCGGTTTGGCCCACCGCCCAGGATCACCACTTTTTCAGCTGTAGTTGGAGCCGCCTCACAGACTGCACCAGATTTATCCTCGAAGGTGGAATAAAGATAGGCTGTGTCAGAAACGAATTCTGCTGCACAAGTATCAATCCGTTTATATACCGGGGTGATTCCTAGTTCCATGCGCAGCGCATTGACATCCCCCTCGGTCTTTCCGGACAACATCGCCAGTCGTGCATCCCCAAAGCCCATGCTTTTCAGTCGATGTAGGGTCACTTTGTCATCGGGCAGGCCATGTTGTCGAATATGGGATTCAGCTGCTACAATCCCNGCAATTTGTTCTAAGAACCATTTGTCCCAATGGGTGGTAGCCTGAATCTCCTTAATGTCGAGNCCACGGCGCATCGCTTCCGCAATCCGCAGGATTCGGTCAGGGCTNTGCCCGGAAATCCAACCTTTCAGCGCGGCTTTGCGGCTGTCTTCATCATCTGTTGTAGGGGCATCCTGCTCATCAAGACCGGACAGGCCTGTCTCCAGTGACCGCAAAGCTTTTTGAAGCGATTCCTGAAAAGATCGGCCCACTGCCATTGCTTCACCAACAGATTTCATTGATGTGGATAATTCTGCCTGCGCTCCGGAAAATTTTTCAAAGGTAAAACGTGGGATTTTGGTGACCACATAATCAATGGTTGGCTCAAAGCTGGCTGGNGTCACACCGGTNATATCATTTACTAGTTCATCCANCCGATAGCCAACCGCNAGCTTAGCCGCTACCTTAGCAATTGGAAAACCAGTGGCTTTGGAGGCTAGCGCCGAAGATCGGCTGACGCGCGGGTTCATCTCAATAATTATCATGCGCCCGTCTTTGGGGTTGACCGCAAATTGCACGTTTGATCCGCCTGTATCAACGCCGATTTCGCGCAGGACTGCTATTGAGGCGTCACGCAGACACTGATATTCCTTATCTGTCAGCGTCAAAGAAGGTGCAACGGTGATTGAATCCCCTGTATGCACACCCATCGGGTCAACATTTTCAATCGAACAGATAATGATGCAGTTATCTGCATGGTCACGAACAACCTCCATTTCATATTCTTTCCAGCCCAGCAGTGATTCTTCAATCAGTATTTCAGACACAGGTGACAGTCGGAGCCCATCCCTCACAATTTGTTCAAACTCTTCTGAATTGTAGGCTACCCCACCGCCTTCACCGCCCAGGGTAAAGGACGGGCGAATTATCGCTGGCAGNCCGACGTGCTCAAGGGCAGCCATGCCATCGGTAAAATTATCAACTGTCCGGGANCGNGCAGATNCAAGCCCGATGGAATCCATTGCTGNCCGGAATAATTTTCGGTCTTCTGCTTTTTCAATTGCTTCTGGTCTGGCCCCGATAAGTTCAACATTATATTTNTTNAGTACGCCNTGTTCATGCAGAGCCAGCGCGGTGTTCAATGCGGTCTGTCCTCCCATTGTTGGCAACAGTACATCAGGGCGTTCTTTTTCGATAATCCGGGCAACCACATCGGTGGTAATCGGCTCGATATAGGTGGCATCTGCCATGACTGGGTCTGTCATAATNGTGGCTGGATTNGAATTGACCAGAATGATNCGAAAGCCTTCNTCTTTNANCGCTTTACAGGCCTGNGCNCCNGAATAATCAANCTCACATGCCTGNCCGATNATGATAGGCCCGGCCCCGATAATAAGAATGGAATGGATATCCTTACGACGTGGCATGTCATGCACCTCACTTGCTGGTTTTTCGTCCTCACCAGCTGGCGGTTAGGTGAGTCAAAATACGTTTCTTATTTACCTTTTATAAAATGGGCGTCTATGCTTTTTGACCCCACGCTTTATTTTAGGTCTCNATTTTGTTCTTGCTCTTCATTATTGCTCAGCGACCTTATGGGCATCCATGAGTGCCGCAAATCTGTTGAAGAGATAGCGTGAATCGTGTGGGCCGGGAGATGATTCGGGATGATACTGTACGCAGAAGACCGGTTTGTCTTTATGCTTTAGCCCTTCAACGGATCCGTCAAATAGGCTGATATGGCTAACCTCCACCGTATCAGGCAGACTGTCTTCAACCACCATAAAGCCATGGTTCTGGCTGGTGATTTCAATCCGTCCTGTGGTCAGATCGCGTACTGGGTGATTGGCCCCTCGATGACCCTTATCCATCTTCACAGTTTTGCCGCCAAAGGCTAGGGCCAGGAGCTGATGACCGATACAAATCCCGAAAATTGGAATATTTTCTGCTATCATCCTGACGATCTCCTCTCTGGCGTAAGTGGCNGTTGCAGTTGGATCGCCAGGTCCATTAGCTAAGAAAATTCCGTCCGGGCGGCGTGCGAGAATATCAGCAGCTGGAGTTGTTGCTGGTACCACCTCAACATCACAACCTGACTCAGCCAGACAGCGCAGAATATTCTGTTTGCAGCCATAATCTACAGCAATCACCTTATGTCTAGCTTTGCCTGAGTCTGCAGCGTTAAAGCTGTTGGCGCTTAAGTTAAACACTCCGCGGTCCCAACTATACTTACCTTTGGTACTAACTGCGCTGGCGAGATCCATACCGTTTAGTCCCGGCCAGCTTTCGATCATCTGCTTAAGGCTAGTCAGGTCAAACTTGCCGTCGCTGCGATGACACAAAACTCCTTTTGGGGCGCCGCTATCGCGGATGTGCCGGGTTAGAGCGCGTGTATCAATGCCTGAGATGCCGGGCAGATTATGGTTGGTCAGCCAGCTTTCCAGATCAGATGTGTTCCGCCAGCTGGAAGGACTTGTTACGTCATTGCGGACAATGACGCCCAGTGCAAAAGGCTGGCCGGTTTCAATGTCGACTTCATTGGCGCCAGTATTTCCGATGTGTGGGAAGGTGAATGTTATTAGCTGGCCTGCATAAGATGGGTCAGTCATNATCTCCTGATACCCTGTCATGGATGTGTTGAAACATACCTCACCAACGCCTGTTGTTTCTGCTCCGAATCCCTGACCATAATACAGATTGCCATCTTCTAACATTAACAGGGCTGTTGGCGGAGCAGGCGGGATAAAAATGGGCAGGTGGTCTGCCTCAAAATTTTCGTCGGGCATGATTTGGTTTATCCCCTGTGCTAGTTGGCAAAAACATTATTTTCGTTTTTCTCGCTTATCAGCAAACGCAGTGTTCGAGCCTTTAACTGTTTAAACGGAGGCGCATTTGCAAAACTGTTCAGACGGCACCCTCAAAAAGAACATGTATGACCAAATAAAAAAGGCGATCAAGCCCGACAAAAAGACAAAATTGCCATCGTGTACTGCATACACCCCCTGTTGGTCAAGTCCCGTCTTGTATATCTACCTCTTGCATATGCAGGGGGACTTGTGTAAAAAAGGCCATTTTTCGGATCACCCTTTGACTGAAGTGAGATAGCTAGATGCCGAATGTTGTTAGGGATGCGAAAGAAAAAGTGCAAGGTGCGGGGAAAGATAGACAAAACAGCAGATGAAAGCAGCGGGTTGAGTTAAATGACAGATATGCGTGACACTATAGCACAGGCTATGAAACAGGCACTGAAAGACAAAGATCAGCCTGCTCTTGGCACCATACGCTTGATTGCAGCTGCATTAAAAGACAGGGATATCGCTGCCCGGGGCGAAGATAAGGCTGACGGCATTACAGATGATGACATTTTGGCCATGCTGCAGACTATGATAAAACAGCGTCATGATTCGGTTTCCATGTATGAAAAGGGTGGACGTGATGACTTGGTTGCAAGTGAGAAGGCTGAGATCGCAATTATCCAGCAATTTCTGCCTGAACCGCTGTCTGAAGCAGAATGTGATGCGGCACTAAAAAAGGCTATTTCCGCAACCAAAGCTGTTTCGGTGAAGGATATGGGCAAGGTTATGGCTCATTTGAAGGGTGAATATGCCGGCCGGATGGACTTTTCTGCTGTTTCACAACTGGTAAAAACACGACTAATGGGCTAACCTTTTTCTTTGACATCTGACGGTNAGCTGGCATTGCCGGTTCACTAGTTATGCTTGTAGTCAATATCTTGAATAAAGGGCAGCGAAAACAGCAAAGTGAGGATTTGCCTTTGGCGGTGACACCGGCATTTATTGATGAATTGCGCAACCGCCTGACTCTGTCCGATCTGGTGGGTANGCGAGTGAAGCTGGTTCCCAAAGGTGGACGTCTGGCTGGCTTATGCCCGTTTCATAATGAAAAGACCCCCAGCTTTTATGTGAATGATACAGAAGGTTTTTATCATTGCTTTGGCTGTGGGGCTAATGGCGATATGATCAGTTGGCTGCGCGAGACAGATGGTCTGGAGTTTATTGAAGCCGTGCGGCAGCTCAGCGAAATGGCCGGTCTGCCTTTACCAGCAGATGAACGCGCATCCGATGTTGCTGCCCAGAAGCGCAAAGCTGTTATAGATGCTTGCGAGGCCGCAGTGGGGTTTTTTGCTTCCCAACTGCACACAAAAGAAGGTGCCGCCGCCTTGCGATATATCCAGCAGCGCGGCTTGTCTGACGATGTTATAGCTGATTTTCGGCTGGGCTATGCCCCGCGAAGTGGCCTGTTTGCGCATCTGCAACAACGTGAACTTCCCTCTAAGCTGATAAAATCAGCTGGGCTGGCAGGNGTCTCTGAAAGGGATGGTTCTGTTTATGATTATTTTCGCGACCGGCTGATTTTTCCGATTGAAGACCCCCGTGGCCGGGTCATCGGCTTTGGCGCCCGTGCTCTGGGCGAGGCAAAGCCAAAATATCTGAACTCACCTGAGAGCCCGTCTTTTGTGAAGAAATCCGTTCTGTATGGTTGGGGCCGGGCCAGAGCAGCAGCGCGGCGCGGCTTGCCGGTGATGGTGGTTGAAGGTTATATGGATGTTATTGCTGTAGCCTCTTCTGGCGTGGCAGCTGCTGTCGCGCCGCTCGGCACAGCCTTAGGCGAAGAACAGTTCCGCTTACTCTGGAAATTATCAGATGACCCTGTTTTGTGTTTTGACGGCGATAAAGCTGGACAAACCGCTGCACAGCGAGCAATTGAACGGGTGCTGCCGCTACTGGAACCGGGACGTTCNGTAAGGATTGCGGTGCTGACGGAAGGACAGGATCCGGATGATGTTCTGCGCCAGGAGGGCCCGGACGGACTGCGCCGCATCCTTCTTGCTGCCAACGGTCTTCTTGACAGCCTNTGGGCTAGTAAGGCAGCAGACTACCAACTAGATAACCCGCGCACACAGGCCGGTGCAAAAGCAGCCTTTTGGCAGGATATGCGTGGCCTTGTCCGTAGCATTACTCATCATCAGACTCGCAGCGCCTGGGCAGATGAGCTGGAACGCCGGATTACAGCGATGCGCGCGAACACCCGCACTGCAGTCAAAGGNCGTCNGGTTCAGATGTCTCCTGTGCCGCCGATGCACCGTCCACAAACAGGGCGTCATGTGCAGATTAAGGCGGTATTGGCCTTATTAATCCACACACCAGCCCTTTTTTCTGACTACGCAGAAGCGCTAGCGATGCTTGATTTTAACGATGATGGGCTTAATGCNTTGAAAAATGCGCTTATTGACAGGCTGGTGAACGCGCCTGACCTTGACGCGGCAGCTCTGAGACATCATTTAGAGATAGACGGACACGCACACTTATTGAGTCAGTTGTTTGGAACAGATATGTCAGCCCGACTCGGAGGGCTGGTCAATGACAAAAAAACAGGCGAGACAAATGAAGCGCGGGTGCGCGCCGTTCTAGATGAGATGACAGAGCGGCTGGCCCGAAACAACAGACGGGGTTTATAAGTCGCCATAAAAATTTGGCGGATGATTTAAGGGGATAGTCATGGCACGCAAGACAACAAAACAGGTCAGCGCACCAGTTGCTGAGCAAACTGATGACGCCCCGGTTCTGGATACTAGCAACACCGCTGTCAAAGCTCTGGTCAAAAAAGGTAAGGAACGAGGNTTTGTCACCCATGATGANCTGAATTCCGCGCTGCCGCAGGGCGAGCTCACATCCGAGCAGATTGAGGATGTGATGGCTTCTTTGTCCCAGATGGGCGTGAATGTGGTTGAAGCAACAGACGATGTTGATGCTGATGAGCCAGAAGCTGAAGCTGAAGAAGGCCGTGCATCTGGCAATCTATCTGATAACGATGTAGGCGGCTCTGATGATCCGGTGCGCATGTATTTGCGAGAAATGGGCTCCGTTGAGTTACTCAGCCGCGAAGGCGAGATCGCGATTGCCAAGCGAATTGAAGCTGGGCGCGAGATGATGATCGGTGGCATTTGTGAATCACCACTAGCAATACGGGCGCTTCTAACCTGGACTGAACAGGTTCGCGACGGAGTTGTGCCTTTGCGTGATATTATTGATTTGGATCTGACCTTTGTGCGGTTGAACGGCTCACCCATAGAGGAGAACAGTTCCGGTATTCTCCCCGGCCAAACTTTGGCTGCGGTGAATGTTGTTCAGATGGTTGATGGTGAAGATGAAGATGAAGAGGATGAAAGAGACCAACTCGATGATGATGAAGAGGGTGAAGGTAGTGAAAGCCAGTCCAGTGACCGCACGGATGAAGAAGATCTTGATGATATGACATTGTCCTTGGCGGCAATGGAATCTGCTGTCTATGAAGATGTCATGGCCCAGATTGCAGTGATCGAAAAGTTGTTCAAAAAATATGCTACTCTGCAGGATAAAAAGGTTGCCATTGCCACCAAGGCAAAAACTCTGACTGCGTCACAAGAGGACGAGCTCGCCGAAATGAAAATCCAACTGATTGAAGAGATGCAACATGTCTGTTTGCATAATTCACGTCTAGAAAGCTTGAGCCAGCAGCTGTCTGATTTGAATCGGCATATGACTTCATTAGATGGGCGTATGCTTCGCCTGACCAGCCGGTGCGGTATTGCGCGCTCCGCCTTTATGGAAAAATGGGCNGGATTTGAAACGCAAGTCACATGGCCTGGCGAGGATGCCAAAACCAAAGGCTGGACCAGGTTAAAGGAGTCTCAGCGGGATGAGGTCAATGATATTATCACCAAGATGCAGATGATTGCTACCGATTCAGGNATCACCATTACTGAATTACGCCAGCTGGTTAACACCATCCAGCGTGGCCAGCGTGAAGCAGCCCGGGCGAAGAAGGAAATGGTCGAAGCTAACTTACGCCTTGTGATCTCCATCGCCAAGAAATACACAAACCGCGGCTTGCAGTTCCTCGACCTGATTCAGGAGGGCAATATAGGGTTGATGAAGGCGGTTGATAAATTTGAATATCGCCGGGGCTATAAATTTTCTACCTATGCCACTTGGTGGATCCGTCAGGCAATAACAAGATCAATTGCCGATCAGGCTCGCACCATCCGGATACCGGTGCATATGATTGAAACCATAAACAAGCTAGTTCGCACTTCCCGACATATGCTACATGAAATTGGACGTGAGCCGACACCTGAAGAATTGGCTGAAAAGCTGTCTATGCCCCTCGATAAAGTCCGCAAGGTTTTGAAAATAGCCAAAGAGCCTATTAGCTTGGAAACTCCTATAGGTGATGAGGAAGACAGCCAACTAGGTGATTTTATTGAAGACAAAAATGCGGTTCAGCCTTTAGATGCTGCTATTCATTCCAATTTGCGTGAGACCACCACAAGAGTGTTGGCCTCACTCACCCCTCGTGAAGAACGGGTGCTGCGGATGCGGTTCGGCATTGGGATGAACACAGATCACACGCTGGAAGAGGTAGGTCAGCAATTCTCCGTCACGCGGGAACGCATTCGCCAAATTGAGGCGAAAGCCTTGCGAAAGCTGAAACACCCGTCCCGCTCACGAAAATTGCGGTCTTTCTTAGAGTATTAAAGAGTAGGTATTCAGGCATTTACATAGCTTTTATTTCTAGCCTGAGCAGCAAGGGGCTTGCCTTTTGAGGCGCCCTGCGGCAATAAGAGCGTGTTGTTCTGATTGAGTGCTGCGAGAAAATTTAGGCACTATCGCTGGGGTTAGATTATTTGTAAGGCAGAAATGCCGTGATGATGTGTGGGGCCTGTAGTTCAATTGGTTAGAACCCACGGCTCATAACCGTGTTGTTGCAGGTTCGAGTCCTGCCGGGCCCACCAATTTTAGGTATTTAGTGCTTTTTCCTCCCGCAATTTATCTCAACCCTGCCATTAACTTGCATTGGCTTCTGCTGTGATTGTGGCTTNCAGGAACAGCAACTTCTCTGATCCGACTGGCACTTCGTCTATCGTTTCCGAAAGGCTGACCCAAAGTTCGCCTGCAGCGCCAGCAGCTCTTGCGCGGGCCTCTGCATATGTCTCAGCAGCTGTTCTGGCCAATGCCAGCGCTTCTTTGCGGTTTTTGACATCGTGAGGGCCAGCAGCCAGATGCACGCGGAACAGTCCATCAGATGGCTGTGTGACAAGAACCTCCACCCGTTGCCGCACGGCCCCAGCAGCTGCGCCCACTGCGCCGGCCACCTCGGCATGGGCTGGCACGATCAGTTCTGCGCCCAGCCGCTTTGCAATTGCTGGGTAATATGTTGCCGCTGATGCGCCCAACGCAACCAGTGGCAACGATAACTTCAGCGCAATTTCTACAGCAGATTTTGTCCCGTTATCANCCCTGTTCTGCCCTTCTTTCACTGCGGTGCATAACACTTCAGAAGAAGAGACTAGATACTCATTCTGATCTGGCTTGTTTTTCATCTGGCCTGTTCTTGTCGTTTCTGCCCTGTCATCTGCCAGCGCGGCATCCATAAGNGCGACAGCAGAATGGTTTGTAAGCGCCTGAATTACCAACTTTGCCGCTTCCTTCTCATCGACTGCCAGTGGCTCTCCCGCACCTGATTTCTGGCGCGCCAGGAGCTGCGCGCCCAGTTTGGCAGAGTACGCATCAAACCTATCAAACTGGCCCAACACATGCGCCGCGTCNGTTGGTGTGAAACAGGACAGCATTACCAGTCCATGTGTGACCAGCCTGTCCACCGCGCCTAGCGCCACTTGTGTTGTTGCAAAATCGGCAAGCGCAGCGACGCCCTTCCCTATTAGTTGGTGCAGTAATTTTGACTCAGACCGCGTCAGCCATCTCGGCACTCCTTCAGCTTCTACCATAGCCNGCACAAAACGGCCATCTGTGCCTTGTGCAATAGGCTGTTTGGTCTGCTGGAGNAGCATCTCATTTATCTGTGGCTGCTGGGTGCTGAGTAGGCTGAGCGGGATCGCCCGGCGGGGGCCAAGGCGGNCNCCGCCTTCCAAATCGCGGCTATTCACAAATACCGCACTATCTCCACCCACACCGAACGTGCGAATATTGGCCGCCTCCACATTTGTGCGCCAGCCTCCCACTATCGCTCCGTAAGCTGAGGTTTGCACCACACCACCACGTAGACGAGCGATATCTGTTGTGGTGCCACCAATATCCGAAACCATGAAGTCTTCAGCCCTCACCAGAAAGGCGGCCCCAGAAATGCTGGCTGCTGGGCCGGACAGGACCGTTTCAACAGGGCGGGTGCGGGCATAATCCGCCTTCAACAGCGTTCCATCGCCTTTGACCACCATTAAGGCACAGTCCAGCCCCAGCTGCTCCATTTGCACTGAGGTGGCTTTGATCAGTTTATCCAGCAAACTGATCAGGCGCGCATTCAAAACTGTGGTCAGGGCGCGGCGCGGCCCGCCTAGTGCGTTAGATAATTCATGGCTGCAGGTCACCGGCAGGCCGGTTTTCTGGCTTAAATGATCTCGCACTGCCCTTTCATGGCCTGGGTTGCGGGTAGCAAAATGACCGGCCACAGCAAAGCTAGAAACCTGTCCNTCCAGCACAGCCAGTTCTGATGTCAGCTCTGTGATATCAAGGGTGGCCTGTTCGCTTCCGTCAGGCTTATGCCCTCCGGCAATCTGCAGAACCGGATCCTTACCTATAGCCGCTTCAAGACCGGCCCGGTTCAACACATCCGCATCGAAGCCGATCAGCACCAGCGCGGTTCGTCCGCCCACCCCTTCAACAAATGAATTGGTGGCTAGCGTGGTCGACAGGGTTACCTGCGAAATGGTGGCTGCATCACCGCCCCAGTCCGCCAACACAGCTTCAATCGCCTTCCCAATTCCAACCGACAGATCTATCCGTGTGGTAAGAGACTTGGCTGTAGCCAGCACAGTGCGGCTCTGCTTGTCCAACAGGGCGGCATCAGTGAATGTGCCGCCTGTATCCAGCCCCAAAACAAGGCTCATTTGGTCCCTCCGCGCCGTTGGGCTGCTGCGGTGAAAAACTGTTTAATCCAGCCCGCTACAAGGGTAGCATCTGTTTTTTGGGCAAGGCTGGCCTGTGCGGCGTTTGTACGGTCTGTGCCAATTTTAATTTTGATCGCGTCTAAAAGTGCAGCTGAATAACTCGCGTCGAATTCAGGGTGCCCTTGCAGACAAAGCACAGTTTCGACCCCATCTGTGGTGCTTAGGGTAAAGCCTGCTTCATCACAGAAATCGCTGCTGGCCAGCCGCTCTGCTCCTTCGGGCAGGCGGGTTACCTGATCCTGATGAAAATAGACCAACTGCACAACCGCATCATCCGGCAGCTCTGCTTTGGCTACCGGCCGGCGTTCAAAGTGTGTGGGCTTCACACCTACACCCCAGCCATCTGGCCATTTTACAACTTCACCACCCAGCGCTTGCGCCATCGCCTGATGCCCAAAACAGATGCCTAAAAGTGGGATATCCGCGTCATGAGCCTTGCGGATGAACGCCATCAGCGGTTCCATCCAGCTGTGGTCTTCATAAACGCCGGCAGCGGAGCCGGTCACAATATACCCGTCACAGGCGTTGATATGTTCTGGAAATGCGCCATCCANAGCNCTGTAGGTCTTCAGCTTCGTCCAGCGTGGGCCGGCCTGCTCGTTCAGCAGCCGGTCAAACATCATCGGATATTCATCAAATCTACCCTTCAGATCAGTTCGGTTTTGGCCTGTTTGCAGGATCCCGATTGTCAGATTAGAGGGCGTTTGTGTCATTTTATACTCTGTATCATTTTCCCACCCCGCTTCTGGCCTCCGTCTCCTAAGTCTTGCAACTGCAGTAGGGTGCGCTCAGGCATCACGTCCTGTCTNTCGGTCAGTATAGTCATTACCACAGAAGTCTCATTTGTTTTTTTGCGTCATCTGCTGTTGTTACAAGGACAGAGTGAGGCTGTTCTGGACTCATACCTTCCGGTTCTGTAGATGCTTCAGCAAATATAACCTAAGCGCGCTAGACAGGCCGTTGGGTAGGCCGGCATTCAGCCGCTCATCATCAATGCTCTGTATAAGTGCGGCCAAAGATAACCCATTCTGTTCTGCCACTTGTTTCAGCACCGCCCAAAATTCCGGTTCTAGGGAAACAGAAGTGCGATGCCCATGCAAGGTGACTGAATAACGTTTCACCATCCGTTTGTCTTCTGCCTACCGGCAAAGACCAGTCTGCTTACAATTTCAGTATGGGTGGTGCGGACAAACTGGTCAATCATCTGCACCTCTTCCAGCCGCCAACCTGCTGCTACCAGGGCAGTGATGTCCCGAACAGCTGTTTGCGGATTACAGGATACCATTACGATATCTGGAACAATATGCGGAATGCCGTCCGGCATGTCCTCGTGCAGAAGGTTCGCCAGTGCAACCAACTGAGCGCTCTGTGCGGCCGCTCCCTGGCGTGGTGGGTCAAGCAGGATCAAATCAAATTGTGGCTCACCATTTGCCGCACAGAACTCTTCTGCACGCACCGGGGCAGCAACCAGATCACGTCTGTGGGTACTGCAGGATGGTCCAAGCTCTGCCGTTCGTGCTGCTGCCAGAAGGCTGTCAACTGCTGACTGGTCTGCCTCATAGCATGTTACCATGGCCCCGCTGCTTAGCAGGGGTAGGGTGAAGGTCCCGATCCCGCAATAGAGATCCATAATCCGCAAAGGGTGGCCGGTCTGAAACCTTTCTGTGCGGGCTGCCGCTGCTCGCAAAACAGCCTGTATCAATGCGGTTTCAGCTTCTCTGCTGGCTTGCAGAAAACTGCCTGGAGACGGATACAGGTTTTGGCCGCCAACCGCCCTTTCAAGCTGCAGAACAGCNGGGGCTGTTTCGGCTAGTAGTAAAGGGATTTCACTATCTGGCTGTCTTACGCATAGACGGCAGGCCCGCAGGCTGTTCAGCCCTGCGGACATAGCTGTTAGCACTTTATCTGCCAGTGCCTCGTTAGGCAGCAGCAGGATATCCGCCCCACTGCTCAGCAGATTGATCGCGATTTGCCCACTTTTCCCTTCAGGCAAATGCGGGGCGGCCCAGTCGTTTAATTGCGTGATCAGCTGTTTTAGTTCCGTCTGCAGCACACCGCAGCTTTCCAGTGAATAAATGAAATGCGAAGTACGTCCAGTAAATCCTATGATTAAAGTCTGCGCTGTCCGCCGGTAAGACAATCGCACCCGCCGACGTCCTGACATTTGTGTCCAGATTGGCCGGGCAAATGAAGGCGCCATTAATCTGTCTTTTCCAAAGCCGGCCTTGTCAAAAACGCATTTCAGTTGGTTCAGCTTCCAATCCCGATAGGCAGCTTCGTTCATATGCTGCAGACTGCAACCGCCACAGCCCTTCAGCCCAGCAAAAACGTCACAGACAGGAGCAGAGCGCGAGGGGTTTGGGTTGAGCAGCTCAACCAGCTCTGCCATTAGCCCCTTACCCGCTANCTGCTGCGGCTTGACCCGCACCTGCTCGCCTTCAAGGCTGCCGGGCACATAAAACGGCCAGTCCTTTGTCTCATCCCCANCTTTATACGGTGCTGTGCCAATTCCATCACCCCGACTGCCCACAAATCCAATGGTCAGGTCAATTTCAGGGGCATGACGCGGTAGGCGTATGGCTTTGTTTGACTTCCGTTTCTGCCTTTGGCTACCCACAATACGATTTTTGGACCTGCTTTTGCTTGCATTCACGCGTCTTATCAACTGACCTGTCACCATTTTACAAGGGCTTTTTTCGCATGTCGTCTTATCCACATATCGTCAGGCGATGATTGAGACAGTCAGCTTGCTGCATATGCCTTGCGGCTGACTACACGCCCAAACCAGCTCTAATAGGCCCGTTTGCCTGCAAACAGGGCTGCCTCATGCAGCGAAGTTTTCACAGGCCCTGCTGGCATCGCAGACAGAGCCTGAATGGCGCATTCTGTTTCTGCTCGTGCGTAAGAAAGAGNCTGNCCAATCGCATTGTGCTGCCTCAATATAGCGCGAGCTCTATCCAGATCCCCGTCTTGGATATCGTTGTCTCCTAATGTGCGTTGCCAGAAGATACGCTGGGTATCATCTGCCTCCGCCCAAGCCAGAATGACAGGCAGGGTAATTTTGCCTTCATGGAAATCATCACCACCATTTTTTCCTAGATAGGCAGGGTCAGCCTCGTAATCAAGCGCGTCATCGCAGATCTGAAAGGCCATACCCAAATGCAGACCATAGTCATGCATAGCTGTGTAAAGAGCCTTATCTGCACCGCCAACCCGTGCGCCAGATTCTGCTGCTGCGGCAAATAAAGTCGCCGTCTTGTTAGTAATCACAGACAGATAATCATCAAGGCTACTGTCAGGCGCACCAGTCATGGTCATCTGTTTTACCTCGCCCTCAGTAATGCGGGCAGAGGTGGATGATAACAGACCGAGAACAGTCAGATCATTTGTTTCCACCATTAGTTCAAATGCTCGAGCAAACAGAAAGTCGCCGACCAGAACAGACGCTTCATCACCCCACAGCGCGTTGGCTGTGTCGCGGCCGCGTCGTCGGTCTGATTTGTCGATAACATCATCATGCAGCAATGTGGCGCTGTGAATAAATTCAACCGCAGCTGCAAGCTGAAGAACAGAGTCTGGCGCGCTCTCACTCTTGCTGGCCGCTAATGCGCCAGCCACACATAACATTGGCCGCATACGCTTGCCCCCGGCAGCGATAAGATGACCTGCCAGTTCAGGGATTAGCGGTACATCTGAGGCCATCCTGGCCAAGATAATATCGTTTATGCGCGCCATCGACGGGGCGCAGAGGGTAAGAAGACTATCCAACGTCGCACGGGGGGAATGTTCAGTTTTTCGTTTGGCTAAGTTCATATCAAAACGGTAAAAATTTCAAACAGACATCTCTTCTGAAAAAAAAGGAACTTTTCCTTTCGTGTTGATATGCTGATTAACAGGGCTTGTGCAAGCAAAAACAAGTTTGTCTTTCAGGACTTGGAAAAACAGTGTTTCTATAAGATAATCACAACTATGGAATGTCTTGTAAAAACAACTGACCCGGTCCGCCTGACCTTTCTGCAGTCCCTATTGTCTGATGCGCAAATACCTTATCAAATTTTTGATCAGCATATTTCTGCACTAGAAGCAGGAATAGGAGTCTTTCCGCGGCGGATTATGGTGAGCACAGGTTGGCTGAGGCCTTCCCGTAACCTCTTAGCTGATGAAGGGCAGCTCTATGACGACTAATGCTACCTCCGCAACTCCGTTAACCACGGATGACAGTTTTTTATCTGGACAAGTGCGTTTGCGCCAGCCACGTGACGGCTACCGTGTGGGTACAGATGCGGTAATGCTAGCAGCAAGCATACATACAGGAATGTCAAAAGAACAAGCCGCTAAATATTCGGGCACACATGCAGGTCTGCGCAAACGCCTACTTGATATGGGAGCAGGCGTTGGCGGCGTATCACTGGCTATCTGTCAGCGGCGCTTAAATGTGCATATCACAGCAGTTGAACAGGATCAGGCCAGTTTTGATTTGCTGTGTCATAATATTTCTGTGAATGACCAGACAGATGTTATTCGACCTCATCTAGGCAATGTGCTGGCGCTGCCGCCAGTCTTGCGCGGATCATTTGACCATGTGTTTGCCAATCCACCGTTTCACCACGGCTCAGACATGCCCTCCAGTTCACGCCGCCGGCGTGAGGCACATTATGCCGATGAAGAGGTCCTGTCTGACTGGGTTGCTTCTGCCTTATGGGCTGTAAAATTAAAAGGCAGGATCAGCTTTATCGTCCGTGCTGACCGGACGGATCAGGTGATTCGGGGCTTGGGTGATGGCGGTGCCGGTGAGGTTTTACTATGCCCGTTATGGTCTTATCGCAACAGTCCAGCTATCAGGATGATAATTACGGCCCGTGCAGGCGTAAGGGGAGCGATGGCGATGCTGCCAGGCCTTGTTTTGCATCATCCTAGCGGGGCTTTGACGCCAGAAGCCCGCCGCGTTATGAATGGGGAGGATTTGCTGTTGCGTCATCCTGCAACAACACATCTTCAGACCTGAACTGACACTTGCTTGAATAGGAACCAAGATGAAGTCATTCTTAAAAAGGCTGATGTTCTGGAAATCGCGCGTGCCGCGTGTTGCCCTAGTTCGGCTAACAGGAGTTATCGCTGCTGGGAGCAGTCCGCTAAAGCGCGGGCTGAACCTGGAAAGTGTTGATCCTGTGTTGAAAAAAGCGTTTGGCATGCGTCGGATTAAAGCTGTGATTTTAGTGATCAATTCGCCTGGCGGTTCGCCAGTGCAATCAGCGCTTATCGGCGCACGCATCCGCCAATTGGCCAAAAAACATAACGTGCCTGTGCTGGCCTTTTGTGAGGATGTAGCCGCATCTGGTGGCTACTGGCTGGCAACGGCTGCGGATGAGATTTATGCAAATTATGCCTCTGTTATTGGGTCTATTGGCGTGATTTCTGCTGGTTTTGGCTTCCCGCAGGCACTTGAAAAGCTGGGGGTTGAGCGGCGCGTTTACACCTCAGGTAAATCAAAATCAATGCTGGATCCGTTCCGGCCTGAAAAGGAAGAGGATGTGCAGTATTTACAAAAATTGCAATCGGACATTCACCAGACCTTTGTTGACCAGGTCAAGACGCGGCGCGGAGGCCGTCTGGATGCGCCTGAGGATGAGCTGTTCAGCGGTCAATTCTGGACCGGGGTAAAAGCGCGTGAGCTTGGTCTTGTCGATGGTCTGGGCACCATGCATGATATGTTGTTTGACCGTTTTGGTGATGAGCTAGACATTGTGGTTGTGCAGCCGAAACGCCAGTTTTTGTCGTTTTCCGGTCCGGTAGGCGAAGCTGCGGGCAGGGCAGGCGCAGACTATCTGACTGCCCACATTGAAGAGCGCAGCTACTGGCAGCGTTACGGTCTTTAGTCGGTTGTTAGTTTACAGATATCAATAAAAGAGTTCTGCGATATGCTTTCTGGTCCGAAATTATTGCTTTTGGGTGCGGTTTTATGGATGGTCTGGCTGATCTTCCGTCTGATTGATAGACGTAATCGGGCGCGAAATGCTGGTCACCATAAGACAGCAGAAAACAAGGCTGATAGCTTTGTTGAGCTAACACAATGTGAAGGCTGTGGAACCTATTTCACAGCTGAGGGGTGCGATAATACTGACTGCAGTGTGAACAGTTGATTTTTATGTGGAGACACTCTACTGTCCGGCTCATAATCACGCTGCGGCGTTCCTTCTGAATGTTTAGCCTGCCTGTAACTGATGAAAACTGATTTTCAATCGATTATTTTTAATCTGCAAAGCTATTGGGCGGCGAAAGGCTGTGTGATACTTCAGTCTTATGACGTGGAAGTCGGGGCAGGTACATTCCATCCTGCAACGACATTGCGTGCGCTCGGGCCAGACAAGGTCTGGAAGACAGCCTATGTGCAGCCATCGCGGCGGCCAACAGATGGTCGTTATGGAGAAAACCCAAACCGTCTACAGCATTATTATCAGTTCCAGACCATCATTAAACCGTCACCACCTAATAGTCAGCAACTCTATCTAGGGTCATTGGCAGCTATTGGGCTGGATGTGAACGTGCATGATATCCGCTTTGTTGGAGATGACTGGGAATCCCCAACTCTGGGTGCTTGGGGGCTAGGCTGGGAAGTTTGGTGTGATGGGATGGAAATCTCGCAATTCACCTACTTTCAGCAGGTTGGCGGGCTGGAATGTAATCCAGTTCCACTGGAGCTGACTTATGGGTTAGAACGTTTAGCCATGTTTATTCAGGGCGTCGAAAATGTCTATGATCTGGACTGGGATGGTGTATCAGCAGCTGAGGGCGGAAAGAGTTACGGTGATATTTTTCACCGTGCTGAAGTTGAATTTTCAGCCTTCAATTTCGAACATGCCAGCACAGATGTCTTGTTCCAACATTTCAAAGATGCAGAAGCTGAATGTGCTGTATTGTTAGACAACCAGTTGGCGCTGCCTGCCTATGATCAGTGCATGAAAGCAAGCCATCTGTTTAATTTACTTGATGCTAGGGGCGTAATCTCAGTCAGTGAACGGCAGGCCTATATCGGGCGGGTGCGGGCACTGGCCAAAGGCTGTTGTGAGACTTGGGTCGGTAAAGCAAAGGCCAACCAGCAGGATGAGCCGGCATGAGCGTATTGTTTGTCGAAATTGGCTGTGAGGAGATTCCGGCGCGGCTGCAGGTAAAAGCCGTTGCTGACCTGTGTAATGGTTTATGCCGCCGACTAGCAGCATTGGGCTTTACAGCAGAGCCAGGGCGCATGGCTGTCAGCCCGCGCCATATGGCTGTTGAGGTTAAAGGTCTTGAAACAGCGCTGCCCGACGCGCAGACAGAGAGGCGGGGACCGCGCACAGATGCGCCAGATAAGGCGATTAAAGGTTTTTGCCATTCAACAGGCCTCAGCCGGGACCAGCTTGTAATGCGCGAGACGGAAAAAGGGGCTTTTTATTTTGCTGTGTTTCAGCAGCAAGGCGCAGTGCTGAAAGAATGTCTGCAAACTGTGATTGCCGAGACTCTAGCTGTTTTTCCCTGGCCAAAAAGCCAGCGTTGGGCAGAGACAAGCCTTTCTTGGGTGCGTCCGCTTCATGCGGTGAATGTGCTTGTAGATGGTCAGCCTGTTGCTGGCTGGATTGAACTTGGTGGCGCAATGCGAATTGCCTTTGGCATGAGAGCCATGGGCCATCCCTTCTACCCTGCTGATCCAGTCAACTTGTCTGATTTTGATAGCTATGTTGCGGCTATGAAAGATGCTCACGTATTGGTTGACCATGAAGATCGCAAAGCTCGTATTGCGGAACAGCTAGAAAAAGTTGCCGCCACAAAGCAGCTGCAGCCAGTTCCCGATGACAACCTGCTGGACGAGGTCACCGGCCTTGTTGAATGGCCGAATGTCATCATTGGCCAGATTGAGCCAGACTTTATGAGTCTGCCGCCTGAAGTTCTGGTCACATCCATGCGGGTACATCAGAAATTTTTCGCTCTCAAGCAGATAGGGGCAGCAGAAAATCTGGCGCCTTATTTCTTGACCGTTGCGAACCGACGTTCAGATCCTGTGAATGACAAGTTGATTGCTGCGGGCAATGAACGTGTTTTGCGCGCGCGACTGGCAGACGCCCAATTTTTTTATGAGCAGGACAAGAAAACCCCTCTGGACAGTCTAGCAAAAAAGCTTGAGGCTATTACCTTTTATGAGGGATTAGGCAGCGTTGCGGAGAAGACTGAACGGATTGCAGCCCTTGCCGGGGCCATTGCAAATCGCCTTAAAGCAGCTAACCCAGATACAGCGCGCCGTGCTGCAGTATTAGCCAAGGTTGATTTGGCCTCAGAGATGGTTAGTGAATTTCCTGAATTGCAGGGCATTATGGGCGGTTATTACGCCGCTGCTGCAGGTGAGGAAGCTGATGTGGCAGACGCGCTGACTCAGCACTACCGACCGCAAGGCCCGTCTGATGAGATTCCTACTAGCCTATATGGGCGGATTGTGGCTCTAGCAGATAAGATTGACACGTTGACAGGCTTTTTTGGCATCGGGGCTAAGCCAACAGGGTCACGTGATCCATTTGCCCTACGGCGAGCTGCTTTGGGCATTATACGCATAATTGACGAAGGCAATCTTGATCTGTCCCTTGATGCCTTGCTTGCTGATGCCACTGCTCTTCACAAATCAGTCGGGCACAAGTTTGATGGCCATAATGGAGATGCAGCAGCTGATTATGCTGACCTGCCCGAATTTTTTCTGGAACGAATGCGAGTCAGGTTACGGGAGGGTGGAATTTCGCACGACGTGGTCTCAGCGGTACTTGCCATGTGTCCGGCAGGTGCTGTTGGTGATATCCGCTTGTGGGGGCGGTTGGCCAAAGCATTGGACAGTTTCCTGTCTTCAGATGATGGCAAGCTACTTGCTGGTGGCTGGCGGCGTGTGTCCTCCTTGCTGGCCTTAGAAGAGAAGAAAACAACAAATTTGTCGATGTATGTAGATGAAGACTTGTTTGTTGATCAGACAGAAACAGATCTATATCGGGCGGTTCAGCTGTTGCCTGACAGTGGCGGCCAGGATGAGCCAGCCATCTTGTCTGCCATACAGGGACTAGCAGCGCTATCTGGGCCAATAGACCGGTTTTTCGACGCAGTTATCGTGAATGCAGATGAGGATACTGTTCGGGCAAACCGGTTAGCCCTGTTGGCAGCTGTGCGGTCCAAGATGCTGGTAATTGCGGATTTCAGCCAGCTTGAGGGTTGAATATAGTGGGAGCCTGGGAGCAGATGCGGTTTTTTGTTGATGGTTGTGAACGCTGAAAGGGCGAAGACAAAGATAATGACAAAATGGGTTTATTCCTTTGGAACAAAGGCATGTGACGGCGATGCGTCACTAAGGAACCTCTTGGGGGGTAAAGGCGCTAATCTGGCAGAAATGGCCAAGCTGGGTCTACCTGTGCCGCCCGGCTTTACAATTACCACTAAGGTCTGCACCTATTATTATGATAATGACCACAGCTATCCAGATGCGCTGAAATCGCAGGTTGAGACCGCCTTGACCAGAATTGAGGCAGAGACCGGCCGTAAATTCAGTGATGCTGATAACCCGCTGCTCTTATCTGTGCGCTCTGGTGCTCGGGCCTCTATGCCCGGGATGATGGATACAGTGTTAAACCTGGGTTTGAATGATGCCAGTGTAGCTGGTTTAGCCGCCGCAAGTGGCGATGCTCGCTTTGCTTTTGACAGCTATCGCCGCTTTATACAGATGTATGCCGATGTGGTTCTGGGTGTTAATCATGGCCTGTTCGAGGATGCGTTGGAAGAGGTCAAGCTCTCAAGTGGTCTTTTTCAGGATACCGAACTTACAGTTAAGCAATTGACCAATCTGACAGACAGTTATAAGCAGATTGTGATGGATGAGACAGGTTCGCCATTCCCGCAAGAACCCGTTGAACAGCTTTGGGGGGCGGTAGGGGCTGTATTTGACAGCTGGATGAATAACCGCGCTATCACCTATCGCCGCCTAAACGAAATTCCGGCAGCCTGGGGCACGGCTGTGAATGTGCAGGCCATGGTGTTTGGTAATATGGGTGCAGATTGTGCAACAGGCGTTGCTTTTACCCGTAACCCGTCAACGGGTGAAAATCTTTTTTATGGCGAGTTTCTGGTCAATGCGCAGGGTGAGGATGTGGTTGCTGGTATTCGCACACCGCTGCCGCTGACTAAGGCAGCGCGTCTGTCTAGTGGTACAGATAAGGCTTCATTGGAAGAAGAAATGCCAGAGGTGTTTGCCCAGCTGGATGCGGTTCGCGAAAAGCTGGAACGCCACTATGGGGATATGCAGGATCTGGAGTTCACAGTTGAAAAGCATAGGCTGTATATGCTGCAAACTAGAAGTGGCAAACGTACAGCTGAAGCTGCGCTCAGGATTGCCGTTGAAATGGCTCATGAGGGGCTGATAACAAAGGGTGAGGCGGTCAGCCGCGTAAATCCTGAATCCCTTGATCAGCTTCTGCATCCGACCCTTGATCCAGATGCCCAGCGCGTCTTTCTGGGAAGGGGTCTTCCGGCTTCACCCGGCGCAGCATCTGGCACCATTGCGCTGACCGCTGATGCAGCAGAGGCTCGGGCTGGCCGGGGAGAATCCGTGATTTTGGTGCGGGTTGAAACCAGCCCTGAAGATATACATGGAATGCATGCCGCAGCTGGTATTCTGACAGCCCGTGGCGGCATGACTAGCCATGCTGCTGTGGTTGCACGGGGCATGGGCCGACCATGTGTGTCAGGGGCAGGTGATGTGCGTATAGACATTTCATCCGGCAAGGTCTTTATTGGTGATGCTCAATTAAAAGATGGAGATATGATCACTATTGATGGCGGTGTGGGAGAGATTTATCAGGGTAATATCGCCAAGATACAGCCTCGTCTGTCTGGGGCGTTTGAAGTGCTGATGGGCTGGGCGGACAGCCTGCGCAGGATGAAGGTGCGCACAAATGCAGAAACCCCGGCAGATGCCCGCATGGCCCGCGACTTTGGCGCAGAGGGCATTGGCCTGTGCCGGACCGAGCACATGTTCTTTGATGCTGACCGGATCGTTACAATGCGGGAGATGATAATGGCAAGTGACAGTGCTGGGCGCCAGGCAGCATTGGAAAGGTTATTGCCGATGCAGCGGCAAGATTTCATTGAACTGTTTGAGATCATGTCGGGTCTGCCGGTGACCATCCGCCTTCTTGACCCGCCGCTTCATGAATTCCTGCCCCATTCAGATACAGAGCTCGAAGATGTGGCCAAGGCATCAGGCATATCTATTGAAACAGCCCGGCAACGGGCCTTACGACTGAAAGAGTCTAACCCGATGCTGGGGCATCGGGGATGCCGGCTGGCGGTCACCTATCCTGAGATTTGTGCCATGCAGGCTAGAGCAATTTTTGAAGCTGCGGTGCACGTGGCCAAATCGTCTGCCGCGCCGATACCAGAAGTGATGATACCGCTGGCAGCGACAGCTGCTGAGATTTCGATTTGCCGCAAAATAATTGATGAGGTGGCCGCAGATGTATTTGCCACAGCTGGACAGGATGTTTCTTATATGGTGGGTACCATGATTGAACTGCCGCGGGCAGCTGTCTGTGCTGACCAGTTGGCTGTTGAAGCCGAGTTTTTCTCGTTCGGTACGAATGATTTAACTCAGACAGCTCTGGGGATCAGCCGAGATGATGCCTCCAATTTTATGCATGCCTATGAGGAAGCGGAAATCTATGAAATGGATCCGTTTGTTTCCATTGATGTTGATGGTGTTGGCCAGCTAGTGCAGATGGGCGCTGACAAAGGCAGGACTGTGCGCGGT
>PBLM01000024.1 GCA_002721775.1 Rhodospirillaceae bacterium
TTAAAAGACGCGAGAGTAACAAAATGCACCCGTAGCTCAGCTGGATAGAGCGCTGCCCTCCGAAGGCAGAGGTCAGAGGTTCGAATCCTCTCGGGTGCGCCATAACTCTTTCAATATATTTAGATGAATATCAGTTTTTGATTTCAGTCTGTTCTCAGGAAACTTCATTTTTGACACAGATTTGACACAGTAAAAGGTCAAATCAATTTATGCATCCATTGATTTTGATATGAAAAATTGGGGTTTTTCGCTTATCCAATTGTTGCCTTAAATTCGACAGAAAATTTGAATATTTTTTTTTATGTTCAAAAAGAAATTCATCAAATTTTGCATGTATTTCGTCTTATCTCCTGTTTTGGTGTCAATATCGTACGCACACACCATTGTTGAGGATAAGTGTACTCCCAAAATTATTTATACTTTTGACTCGGATGATTTTGTATCTGGTAGAATACAAAAGTTTGAAACTAAGCGCCATTTATTGGACGTAATTCACTTTGAAACGCCCGCCTATTATCCAGTTCATGAATTGAAAATCGCGCCCAAAAATCAACCAGAACTTACAATAATCTCAAAATTTGAAGGTGTTGTATTTGAGGTCGTCGAACTTGAACTGGACCGGAGAGGTTTTGGCGAGGAATTTTTGGTCGTAGACAAACCCAGTGCTCGTGGTTACCGATATTCTTTACTCGCAGCTTCATCATTGGATACTGGCAACAGATCGATGGCAAGTGAGTTCAATGAACTTTCAGAAAAAATTATTCAAAGTTATTGGTCACTTCCCGAAAGTTATTATCCAAAGTTCACTGATATTAATGATGATGGTGAATGTGAAATTGTAAATTTTAATGAAAACTTTCAACAAGAGTTTATTTACCCAAGGTGGTATGGAATTCCTGAAGTATATTCATTTAATGCAGTTTTAGGGCGAGCAAAACTAAACCAAAAACTTACTGGAAATTTTGTTAATACATCGTGGAATGACCAAAAATACAAATTCGTGCAAATACGGGATCGGATAAAGCGTTCAACAAACACCTTAGAGTTTTTCAATAAAATGCCGGAGTTTGACTTAGGAATCTCTGCGACGCGTTATCTATACACCGCAAAACGAGTAAACGAGTTCAAATCTGCATTAAATGATTTACGGTTGCTAATAAAGGAATACAAACGACTAAAAGTGGTAGATAATTTTGGAAATCCACCATTATTTTTTCATCTCATTTCAGAGCAGAAGTTTGCAGATTTTGTGGAAATGAGTGAAAAAGCAAAAATGTTTACGGACGAAGAATTGAACAAAATTCAACCAATTTATAGCATGATTACTGACACAGATTTGATACAGTAGACCATTCAGATATACTGTTTCAGATAGAAACATCTGTAAAAAACTCTGCGTTTTCAATATATTGCTGGATAGAGCGCTACCCTCCGAAGGCAGAGGTCAGAGGTTTGAATCCTCTCGGGTGCGCCATCCCCCAAATTAAGCGATTTACCAAAAGCTTCTCACACAGCCGCCTCATCAAAATATTGTTTCATCGAAAAAATAGGATCTCAATTCAGCAATAACACCATTTCTAGTTGTTAAGGGGTTCTATAACTTGCGCTACTGGCCTAGTCTCGGAAAAAGAACGTCTATTTTTATGCTTTTGCCAATAGTTTTCTAAGTTTGGATGTTTTCTTCTCCATTCAAAATAGGAGAACCTTAAGTCAAGATATTCCAAACAGGAAAAAACGGCAACGTCCGCAATCGTAAATATTTCACCAACAAAATATATTTTGTTACCTAGCTTATTGGATAAGTATTCAATCCCATTGTAAATCTTTGCACATTGCCTCTCAGTCCAGTCTTTGCTGCGTAATGTTTCTTTTCTCGTGTTTTCAAGGGATATAAGGACTAGTGCATCACATATACCATCAGCAGTTGTCTCGATTACCCTTGCGAGCATGGCATCTTTTTGACTTACGGGATACATCGCCGGCATTTTTTTCATAAACTCGATATGCTGAACAATAATTGAGCTGTCGAATAAAGGTTCTTTTCCCTCTTGAAGCAAGACTGGAATTTTACCCAGAGGATTGAAATTCGTGCATATAGTATCTCTATTCCATGGGACGTCTATGATTTCTTCGAAGTCAATTTCCTTCTCACGTAAAACAACTCTAACCTTACGCGCAAAAGGACTTGGAGTGGCTATTACAAGTTTCATAGCATCCCTAAAAACATAATTTTTGATATTAACTAAACGATAACATCATAATATCAACTCTGTCCTCTGCATACAAACAACTAATAACAAAGACTATAGAAGCGGTAAATAATACTCAAAAACACCGATCAACAATAAGCTTCATCTTGATCATGAGTGATTCAAATGTGGTGTATTATCAACCAAAAGCTTGCTTTTAGATTACCTGAAATTTATCAGAGCACGCCTTCGAAAGCTTAGGCCAGAGGTTCGAATCCTCGCACGTGTGCCAGTCTTTTAAACCTTGTTGGAAACTACATTTCATCAAAAAATTTTTGTTGCTGCCAGTATCAAATAGCAAGCTCATCAAAGTTTGATTGTCATCAAAACGTGTTTTATCATCTCTTCATGCAGGGAATAAACAAAACTGAAGCTAATTGCTCTAGCTAGCGCTAATTTAAGCCAAATCGCATTGCGCTTTTCTTCAAAAATGAACTGTCCTGAAGCAGGTCAAGGCCTGTGCAACGGAACCTTTGCAAAAGAGGGTTTCCTGACCAAGCCAAAAAATTTAAGGCTCCAACGCCAGCGGTTTTAAGATAAATATCTGGCAATCTGAGCGATCGATATTTTTTTAAAGCTGCACTCGACCCAGGATCATTTTGGCTCTCTAGCACCGCGTCTGAAAGTACCTTAATGTCCTTTATGCTTGAATTGTAACCCTGAGCGCCAATTGGAGGTAAGAGATGAGCAGCCTCTCCGAGAAGCGCAACTCTTCGGTCTATTATTCGATTTGCAAGTTGAACTATGACTGGCCTCGAACTGATCGCTGAACACGACAGAATTTTACCAAGCGTATCACACGACTTTTCTTGTAAATAATTAACAAATTCCTCACTGTCGTTATTAGCTAGACTGCTGGCTCTATCAGTATTTTGCATCCAAACAACAGCTGACTCATGCTCTTTATTTTTTCTACCCATTGGCACTAGTGTGAGCGGACCGCCGTCAGAGTATATTTCAGTAGATGTATTAAAATGAGGTTTCTCATGCGTAATGTGGAAAGAAAGAGCTGTTTGGCCGGTATATTTTTTTTTAACGCCGATTCCAAGTGATTTACGGACTTGGGAGTTGCCTCCATCAGCCCCAATGAGGAGCTTTGCTTCTATAGTTGCACCATCAGTGAGTTTACCAAATACTGATTTATCGTCTTGCACAACACTCTGTAGACCAATTCCAAAAAACAGAGTTATGTTGCTGTTTGCTTTTACAAGTTTTACTAATCCCTCCAAGTTATCTCTTATGGGAACATTATATCCAAAATTTTGTCTTCCTAGCTCTGAAGGATCGAAGACTGTTCTTTTTTGTCGATTGGAAGTAAGATTTTGAGAAGTGTCCTCAATTATTACTAATTTTTCCAATACGCATGCGTTCTGACAAATCTCACTCCAGATTCCCTGTTTTTCCAAAAATTTTACAGTAGGGGTTAAATGAGCAGTGGTTCTACGGTCTTGTAAACCATTACTGTTTTCGCTGGATGCAATTCCTACCCTATCAACTGGGTCAATAACCGCAACGTTGTAACCTGCCTTTGCAAATGACAATGCAGATACTAATCCGGTCGGCCCCGCACCAATCACCATAATGTCAAACATAAAAACCACCCTAAAACTAATAACAAAGATTAGACACAGTCTCTTAATATATTCACGCACGCAACATGATGTGTGTATGCACATCGGTTAAAGCAATATTACACTTCGTTTTCATTACCAGTGACGCTTAATTCTTGCATTATCAAAGTAAGCATGCTGTTAAATTTGCCAAGAGTTCATCAGAGCAACCTCCCGAAGGTCAGAGGTTATAGGTTCAAAAGTTCTCGGATGTGCCAATATATTTTATAGTGCACCTGTTTATCGAATGCTTTATCCCTTTGTTATGAGCAAAATTACTACCTACTCCTAATTCATACAATCGCTAAATAATCTGTGAATAATTTATCTTTCAGTGCACTACTGTAATGTGGCAATATAGCCAAAAAAGTTGAAACAAATTTAACAAAATATGCGTGGTGGAAAAATTGTCATTAAGCCTTTCAAGAGGTCCATTAGCAAATTTCAAAGTGATTGAAATTGGTTCCTTCATAGCTGGGCCATTTTGTGGACAGTTGTTAGCCGACCTAGGGGCAGAAGTGATTAAGATCGAACCTCCGAAAAGTGGCGACACTATGAGGACTTGGGGTTCGTCACGAACTCCTAATGGGGATTCCTTGTGGTGGCCTGTAATCGGCCGCAACAAGAAAAGCATGACATTAGATCTGCGGTCAAAAAAAGGGCAGGAAATCCTTAAAAAGTTAGTTGCTGAGTCAGATGTTTTGCTAGAGAATTTTCGACCAGGAACACTCAATGACTGGAATTTATCGGTCGAGAGCTTGAGCGAATTAAATAAAAATCTAATTATTGCTCAAGTGTCAGGGTATGGACAAACGGGGCCATATAGTAAAAAACCTGGTTTTGGCTCTGTAGCAGAATCTATATGTGGTCTTCGCAATTTAACCGGTTATCCCGACCTTCCTCCTACCCGGGTTGGCATTTCCATAGGTGATTCACTAGCGGGACTTTTTGCCACAGTTGGTGTTCTAGCATCACTTGTTGCTCGCGAAAATGAACTTGGCTGTGGTCAAAATGTGGATGTCGCTATAACGGAGAGCGTTCTGGCTGTCATGGAGAGCATAATTCCAGAATACACTGCAAATNGCGCCATCAGAGAACGTAGCGGGCCAATTCTNCCCAAATTGGCACCTTCAAATATTTATCCCACGATTGATGGAAACTATGTCTTAATTGCAGCAAACGCCGATAAGTTATTTAAAAAATTAGCTCGNGCGATTCAGAAACCNGANNTAATAGAAGACATCCGATATTCNACCCATTTGAGTCGAGGAGAAAATCAGGCTGAACTTGATAAAGTGATCGAGAATTGGACTATAACAAAATCAACAACTGAAATTCTTAATTTGATGACGCAAGAAGGTATTCCTGCTGGACCGGTAAACGATGTATCTGACGTTGTCGCCGATCCCCATTTTCTCGAACGAGAGGCTATAGTCCGGGTGCCTCATGAAGAATTAGGTCATATAACTATGCAAGGAGCATTTCCTAAACTATCTAAAACTCCAGCTACAATTCGCTGGACTGGGGTGAAATTAGGTGAGCATACAGATATGATTTTACGCGAGAGATTAGGNTATACANACGCTGCTATTAATAGTCTTCGTNATGGNAAAATTATCTAGCTAATTTTGAAATTTTGATACTAATTTTCAAATCTTTTTAGATAATATTTTTTTAGAGAACCTTTTTGATGTGCGATTCAAAACACTACTCTAACTGCAGCAAAATCTAGATTAAAAATTGCGAAAGAATTTCATCCTCTGTGATGTCTTTATAGCCGTAATCTCCAGCGTCAAGGCGGGCAAACAAAGCATCGAATTCTTCAGGTTTGGATGTCTCTATACCTATAAGAACAGAACCAAAATTTCTGGCCGACTTTTTTAGATATTCNAACCGAGTGATATCCTCATTTGGCCCCAATGTTTCCAGAAAATCTTTCAAAGCTCCGGGTCGTTGAGGAAGACTTAGAATAAAATATTTCTTTAACCCAGAATACCTTGCTGCTCTTTCTTTAACCTCTGGCAACCTCTCAAAATCAAAATTGCCACCGGTCGTAATGCATACGATATTTTTACCNATTATTTCACCAGATATATCTTTGAGCACGTCGATCGACAGTGCTCCTGCAGGTTCGAGGACAATGCCCTCTACATCCAACATTTCAAGCATTGTCGTGCAAATACGATTTTCCTGAATAATCGAAACATCTTCAATAGAAACATNTTTGAGCGCATCGAAATTTCTATCTCCAATTCTAGCTACCGATGCTCCATCAGTGAAGTTGTCTATACTCGCCAATTTTTTGGGTTGTCCAGCAATTAATGCCGCTTTCAAACTCGCAGCACCAGCCGGTTCTACAAATGAATATTGACAGGTCGTTCCAAAAAAGGAGGTAATGCCGGATGCAAGGCCTCCTCCGCCAACCGGCATAATTATTCTGTCGGGCACAAATCCCAGTTGCTGATCTATTTCAGCCGCCACTGTGCCCTGACCTTCGATTACATCGGGATCATCAAAAGGTGAAATGAAGTAGGCATTTTCTGCAACTGCAAATGCTTGAGCGGCCGCAAGGCACTCATCGAAATAGTCACCAATCAATTTAATTTCTATGTTTTTACCGCCAAATATTTTTGTTTTGGAGACTTTCTGTTGTGGAGTGGTGATTGGCATGTAAATCGTTGCCGTAACATCGAAGTGAGACGCCATAAATGCAACACCTTGAGCATGATTTCCTGCGCTGGCGCAAACAAAATGGCTCACGCTGCGCATCTTCCTCATAGAATTAAATGCACCCCTCAGTTTGTAGGACCTGACCGGTGTCAAGTCTTCTCTCTTCAAAAAAATATTTGAATTATAGCGAGCTGATAGATAATCATTTCGCTGCAGTGGCGTTATCTCAAAGACCTTTCGCATATCAGTCATCACCGCATTGGCTCTGTCTGAAAAAGTCTCTCTATCCTTCAATTTTGGCATTTAACTTATCTCTTCATGAACAAACATCAAAATAGATTAGAAATGGAATAAAAAACGAGTACAGGATCAAACATTCAATTACAAATATCAGAAACAGCATCTGAAAGAATTCATACACAAACGCTTTGATCAACTGCTTAGTTTTTACCTGACCTGTAGCTAATTAGCAAAACACTAAGGACATAGGAAAGGAAAACCAAAAGACTGTTGAAACTATCCAGGACTTGATGAACCCCATTTCGCTAAACGGGTTTTTAACGTCCTTCGTGCGAATTTGTGTTTNATTAATCATCACTCATCTTCTTAATTGGAGGGCAGATTTTCCATAAAATTAAAACCCACCCCAAGCATAACGAGTAAAGAAGAACAAAGACCTTGCTAGGCAAATCCCAATACAAAATCTCAGCCATCCAATTAGACATGAAAGACGACGAGTATTTAATATCCCTAAACATATTTTCAAGAAGCGTCAGTGGACAAGTCAAGCCTACAATCGTCTCGGCAGTGATAAAGCCCATAAGGAAAAGGTGAAGTAGCCTTACATTCCTGTTTTTTATCCAGTGCCATCCAAGTTGGTGGCCAACTGGAATTAAGAAAAAGCCGAAAGTAATGAACGCTGCAAGGCAAAAATGAACGAGCAACAAAGCATCCGCAATCAAAGTTTGCCTCTTTTAATCAAAACAAAAACATACAGCTTAACGCGCGGCAATGCACCGCAATGCTTGCCCGTAATTGAAATATACATTTACCCATATTCTTAGGAGTATGTATATTGNTATATTTTTGGGTTAATCTGGAATGCGGCAGCCAAGGTGTCCAGACTTTTGAAGTTTAAATAACAAAATATACTATTGACTCAGCCAATTAGGAACAAAATGAAAAGCCTATCCTTTAACCAAGCAAAAGAAAAAGATAAAACTGATGGGCTTGCTTCTAAACGCAGTGCATTTCTACTTCCAGAGGATATAATTTATTTAGATGGTAATTCGCTTGGCCCGGTGACTAAGAATGCAACCAAACGAATCAAAGAGGTAACAGAGCAGGAATGGGGAGTNGGATTAGTTNGGTCTTGGAACGANAGTGGATGGGTAGANTTACCAAAGAAAGTAGGGGCNAAAATAGCTCCTTTACTTGGCGTTCAAGCTAGAAACGTNATTATGNCAGACTCGACTTCAGTCAATCTATTTAAAGTCCTGTCTGCTGTATGCTCAATAAACCCAAGCCGAAAGAGAATCATCACAGAAACTAAAAATTTTCCAACAGACAATTACATCATTGAGGGTGTCACCAGACAATTAGATAAGGACTTTGAAATTGCATATGTAGATGAGCCGGAGGATATAATTTCATCAATAGACGAGAGCGTTGCTGTAGTGGTTCTTACGCACATCAATTATAAAAATGGTAAAATGCTGGATATCATTAAAATTACCAGAGCCACTCATAAAGCCGGTGCATTGATTATCTGGGATTTAGCGCATTCTGCTGGAGCGGTTCCTCTTGAACTAGACAAATGGAAGGTAGATTTTGCTGTCGGCTGTTCATACAAATATCTCAATGGCGGTCCAGGTGCCCCCGGATACCTGTATGTCGCAGACCGTCATATCGGGAAATTTAATCAACCATTAACTGGTTGGTTTGCACACAAATCACCCTTCGCCTTTGAGCCTCAATACGAACCGGCTGAAGACATCACCCAGTACTTGTGCGGAACACCACCAATTTTATCTTCTATAGCATTAGATTCTGCTCTTGACGTGTGGGCTGACGTGGATCTGCAAGATGTGCGAAGAAAATCATTAGAGCTAACAGACTATTTCATAGAACTAGTGGAACAATGGTGTTCAGATCCAGCCCTACAGCTAATTACTCCAAGGAAACATAAACTTCGGGGGTCTCAGGTTTCGTTTACCCACCCAGAGGGTGGCTACGCCATAATGGCTGCTTTGATAGAACAAGGCGTTATTGGTGATTTTAGAGCACCAAACATACTTCGTTTTGGCTTTACACCCCTTTATACATCGTTCAGTGATGTTTGGCTGGCAGTGGATAAACTCAAAACTATTCTAGAGACTAGGGGTTGGGATCACCCAAAATTTCACGATAGAAAGCTTGTAACCTAGAATAGAAAACATTTACTATCTCTCTATTTTTTCTCCACGAATAGTTAATGTTTGAACTTGGGCATAATAGCTGTCGAAAGTTCGAATTTTTATGGAAATTTTACTTGTAAGGTCTCCTTAAAAACCCCTTTAGTTTATTTCTGGGTCTATTGTTGCTCTGTTCGGTTACTAGCTGTATGGGTGGTCTTGCTTTGGCACGACAAAGAGAACAACGTTTTNAATTAGAAACCTCTGCGTGCTTTGTTAAGGGGAGCGCTGCTCGCTTGGGTGACTCGACTTCAAAAATGGGGCGGCCCAAGTCCGGGAGGAAAGGAACAATTTGAGCCGCCATTACTCATTATTAAATTTAAGTGGTGATTAATACTGCTAAAAACACACAAACATGATGCAGGAAGTGCATCAGTAATAACCGTTGCGTCACTACTGTCCAGGCCTAGCAACTGGCGCAGAGAAATGGCTATCGTATTACCGTCGCGATTATCAAAAACGTCTGGCTTATCATTCATGGTTTAGGCCTCGCCCACCCAGGCATGATAGTGTTTCAGCACTTCATGCAAGCGTGCCTCATAATTCCAGCCTTCATGGAAGGTTTCAAGGATATGGATCAGCTGAGGCTCAGAGAGGCCATATAGATGGGCCACAATTGCATCCAATTCATGAATTTTATCTAACTTTTCGTCAGCGTCTAAAAGACCGCAATCGACACCAACTGCCTCCGCCCAATGGGTAAACCGCTTATCTGGGCAGGCCATGCGGCCAGAGAGTTGAACTACGCGTTGCCAAAGGGGGTTGCTGCGCTGAGGTCTGGGGATGGGAAGAGGATTAAACAAGAAGAAGTTAAAGTTTAACTCAACAATCCGACGTGCAAACCAATCTAATGGAATAGATGAGAGCACCCCGAGTAGAAAGGCTTCATCTTTTTTGTCGCCACGCGGCATCATAACAATTTGAGAAGAGTTAGAATGAAATACTCTAGGGGGTGTTAAAGCGCATACCATTGTTCGAGAATTAGTTCGATTAGTTATTAACCTAAATGCTACTTTTGGACTGAATGGAGCAAGAGTTGCTTCATCTTCGATATATCTTCGAGAAAATTCTCTGTGGACACTGTCTCTTTTTCCACTATGTGCACGCATTCGTTTATTTTGAAGCCAGGGTAGAACAATTTTTGGGTCAGCCCATGCGTAATATTCGCCGCGATCAGGTTGCCAAAGGTCATAGCTGCTACCTTTATACACCGGCCAGTAACCCTCAGGGCATTCCTCACTCTCTAAATCCATTAGAGGTTTTTGAGCTGTTGCGTGAAGTTGAGTATCGGGCCGAGCTCGCCAATTCCGCCCTGTTAACAGGTCCAGACGAGGAGATTTTTGAAGTTGGCTAAACACTTCAGCTGAATAATTTGAGGGCAATAAAGGCAACACGCCACCATCATTCCAAGTAAATATCTCTGTTGCAGGAACACTCACACCTGGTGATGCCATCCCCTTAAGATATGTGCTCATTGAGTTATATGGTCCTTTCATNTCTATTCCAGTGTGTGAAGTCTTATTNTTTGAGATTGAAAGAAGGGCGATGGTATATCTGGGCTCCATATCAAAAATCCACCGACCGGTATTCATGAGAGTAGTAATCTTCAGAAATGAGGCCTCCCCAAAAAGTGATTTTCGAAACGCCTCAGAGCCTTTAGCAGCAACTGCCGAACGAGGCAAAACTACGCTTATTTTACCTGTACTTATTGAAGCAACTTGCCAAAACCTCCAACAAAACGCTTTATAGAGGTCTAGGTCACCAACTTCTAACCCTGGAAAGCTACCTGTCTTTAAAATATCAGCAAGATGGTTAGTTGAAGCCTCTGTAATGCGCCACTTTTCTTTAAGGTCTGGCCTAGCTTTAGCTAATTTTTTCCATTTTCGAACTTGTTCTCTTTGTGACAGCCCCCTCAGACCCGGGAATAAAACCGTCCAAAAATCGCGCTCTTCNGCCTTAACCNCTTCCCACGGTGGATTTCCCAAGATGACATTAAACCCCTCCGAGTGACTAAGAAAAACTTCAGGAAAGGCTATGGGNAAATGCATGGCCATCAATGGGTCAAGAATCTCCCGTGCTAGCCTAAGTGCATCAGAATACTGCACTTCTCCTTTCAACTGCTCCCAATCTTCAAATTGGTATCCTTTCAGGTGTGGGTCGTTTGATACAGGTTGTGCAGTTATCAAATCAAAGAGAGCCTTTGTCTCCAGCGTTTTTTGCTTGATTTCTTCGATGAGGGTGCGACCCGTTTCAATATCCTTAACCGAGGCATCAGAAAGCTGTGCCAATTTTCGTGACACTTCTGCCGCCTGCCCCAGCAGATTATCTGCATCCACCTCAAATAATGTCCCTGAACCTTCATCAAATTTTCTGCGAATTTCCTCTAAGGAACCCACACCAACTAGCGCATTACCATGCACTAGTTTATNTTCAAGAAGCAAAAGCGGTAGGCCCGGGACAAAGGTATGTATCCAAATAGAGAGCTGCGCTACCTGAACCGTGATGGCATTCAAATCCACGCCAAAAATGCAGCGGCGTGCCACCATCCGGCGCAGCAACTGGCCATTCTCTATCATTACTGTATCTGCAAGCTCACCAAGCCCCTTCTTCGCAGCCTCTCGTAAGTATTCTAATTCCAACTTGATACCAGTAATGGGATTATCTTCCAGCCAAAGCGCAAAGCGCTGTTCGATTCTGTCAATCGCTGCAACCAAAAAATGCCCTGACCCCATAGCAATATCAGCAACACGAAAATCATAAAATTGTTTTGTCCGCTCAGCGTCAGAAAGGCCCTTCATCCGTTCCAGATGCTCGTCCAACGCTGGCTCCAATGCGCCGTCTAGCAAGTGATCAACTGCAAAGTCAGGCGTGTAATAACTACCGGATGATTTGCGAGCTCCAGACCTGTCATGTAAATAAATTTCACCAGCACTAATGACAACCGAGTCAGTTTCGCCAGCAGGGATATAAGTGCCTTTTTTATCTATGGTGAGGTCTTGTTCAGCAAAAGACAATTCAGTTTCAAGAAGACCCTCATAAATCGTTCCAAGTTCGCGGACGCTCAAAGCCTTAAAATCAACTGGAGCATATGGGATGTCTTCTTCGTCAGTAAGTAGAAGACTTCGCAAAACTTCTTCGAATGACGCGTTGGGCAAAGATATGTCCGCAAGTATCGCCCCTGCTTTGGAAACATTTGCATCACTTGAGAATATAGTTTGATCATGAGCAGGTACACCCCACTCTTTGTTGCCGCGGGATATGGCTAGCCACAGCTGAGCAGTTTCGACCCAATGGTGGTTACCTTCTGTAATAGGTGTTTGCTCAGACGCAGCCTTTGCCAACTTAATGGCTTTTTGTTTCAGTGACCGCCTGCGATAGGCCAAATTGCGCTCATAAGGAAGAAGCTCACAGTTCTCTGCATAGGCGACAAACAAAAGCCGGAACAGAACAATCAAAGCCATTTCATAGGTGAGTGCAAGGTCGTCTTTTGAGGGCGAACTCAAGTTGCGCACCCTTGAGATACCTATCACTAATTGAGGGACTGCAATCCCATAGATGCGTTCGCGAAGGCGGCCTGCAATATCAGCATCAAAATGTTTTGACTCTTCCAGTTGTTCTCTCCTCGAATGAGTTTTGCGGCGCACCAGTAGCCGGATTAAATGAAGATGACAAAACCGCAACTTCTGTCTTTTGGCTTATTTGTCCAAAAAATAAGCCATTAGGTGTCATGCCTGAAACATTGGTGTTGAACAAATGAAAGGCGTGCTCGGAATTTTCCAAAATAGTCGCGGTGACAGACAAAGCAGTATGAAGACAGAGCAAGTAATTAGCATTTTTACCCAACACTCAGTAGTAATGTCGCCAGACAATATCAGTTCACCATGATTCACAAATGCCGGAATTACACCCACTGTATATAGCAACTTTCACGGCCCTAAATACTGCAGGCTTGCTAAAAAATATTGGCGGTGCAAGTCTAAGATTTATTATAATCAACCTCTTTACGAAGGAACTAATATGTATTGTAAGATCTTTATACGCACGTTTCCATCAACTGAAGAATGTGACCTTTTCGAGTCAATTTTGCAAACAAAATGGCCAGAGCTTATAAAAACTGTTCCTGGTGTAAATTTTGATGCTTANCGAAACAAACAGTCACCCAATATATCAACGGTAGTATGGCAATTTCCTAATTCTGAAGCTCAAAAAAAAATTGAGCGGTTGATCGAAGAAAATATTCAACGCTTTACTGCCACTTTGTCACCCAAAACAATGAGTTTTTCTGGTGAGAGAACTTTACACCTAAACAGCTAGTGTGTGACGACCCGAACAAGTGTAGGATTTTAGCAAACCCAAAAACATCAGAACACCCATACAGTTACGCAACAAAAATCTTGGGATATTAGTGGGTCAATTCAAAGCAGTAAACTTAAGCTTTTTGGTTACACCAACCCTAAAAAAGGGGTATGTAACCTGAGTGAATTGAGTTGTGTGATTTTTAATTTCATTTACCATGACATTGGTGCATTAAATATACTAACCAATTTTTAATTTGGACCGGATCACAATTATGAAAAAGGCTTTAATTACAGGTATAACTGGCCAAGATGGAACTTACCTTGCAAAACTTCTTTTAGAGAAAAATTACAAGGTTTTTGGAGGAATAAGAAGAAATTCACAAGATGAAATGCATCGACTGAAAGTGTTAAAAATTCATGAAAGTATTACTTTTATCAATCTAGNCATCTGCGATCAGTTTCAAGTTTTTGAGACCATTCGCAATCATCAATTTGATGAGATTTACAATTTAGCAGCCCAAAGTTTCGTTGGCTCAAGTTGGGACTTGAGCATACCAACCACTAATGTAAACAGCATTGGTGTTTTATACTTGTTAGATTCAATAAAAAGATTTTCACCGCAAACAAAATTTTATCAAGCATCTACATCAGAGATGTTTGGCAAAATTCTAGAACCTATTCAGAACGAAACAACNCCTTTCTATCCAAGATCACCCTATGGTGTTTCAAAACTCTATAGCCATTGGATGACCATAAACTATCGAGAAAGTTTTGGCCTAAGGGCGTGCTCTGGAATTTTGTTCAATCATGAATCACCTCTAAGAGGGCCAGAGTTTGTAACGAAAAAAATAACCACTCAACTATGTGAAATTAAATTTGGAAATCGGGAAAAATTAATCTTGGGCAATCTCAATGCAAAGAGGGATTGGGGTTATGCAAAAGAATATGTAAAGGCAATGTGGTTAATGCTCCAACAAGACCATATAGAGGACTATGTAATTTCCACGGGCAGGACTACTTCGGTGAGAGAGTTTATCAGTTTCTGCTGCGCTGAACTTGAAATAGACTTGGTTTGGGAAGGGGAAGGAGAATTTGAGAAGGGGCTCGATCGAAAGACAAATAAATTAATTATAGAGGTCAGCAAAGATTATTACCGGCCGGCTGAGGTAGACATGCTTATTGGTTCATCTGAAAAAGCAAGAAAGCAGTTGGGCTGGGAAGCCAAAACTGATGTCAAGTCCCTTGCTTCAATCATGGTAAACTTTGACAGAAAAAGATTAGCATAACTCCGCAAACTAACTACTTGATACGAGCAGGCGTCGGCAGTCACCTGATAAGAAAAACCACCACAAAG
>PBLM01000025.1 GCA_002721775.1 Rhodospirillaceae bacterium
TCCAACATTTTCTTCTGCTGTACCAGAAGCTTCGTTGTCCATTGATGTAAGTGCATGGTCGTCATTACCACCTGTGTATGACAATGTACCAAAATCACCAGAGATGGACACTTGCATGTCGTCTGCTCCAATGTCATCGTCGATGCCATAAGTCATTTTTGTTGTGATGCCTGAATCAGAGGTCTGACTGAAATTGATTGCGATGTCATGCTCTGTAGCAAAAGCTGAATCATCTGCAGTCGCTGAATCACCCATGTCCAAGACTAATTCTGATGAACCAGAAATAGAAATATCAGCTGCCATTGCTGAGACTGAACCCAGAGCAACAAGAGCTGTTGATGCGAGAAGTACCTTACGCATAATTTTTCTCCCAAAAGGTTAAAATCGCCACAATTGACGATATTTAGACAATATTTATTCAAGACAAAACGGCAATTAATATCGAATTATAATTTTACTATTTGCTCAAATGCTGTGGTATTTTTGCAACAGCTCAATTGCTGAAGAATATCGACCAAACCAATGATTGGGCCAAAAGCTTGCATTTTAGCTCGTTAAAGTCCTAAAAGTGAGTGAGGAATAGGTGAATAAAACAAAAAGGTCAGGGCAATGGAGCCTTCAGATATTTCAGAAGCTTTTTCACAGATAAAAACGAAAATTGACAACGTGGCATATGACTGCAGCAGACCGGCGGAGCAAATTACTTTGATTGCTGTGTCAAAACAGCAACAGGAAGACCGGATTGACGCCAGCTTGGCATCAGGTCATCGTGTCTTTGGGGAAAACCGAATCCAAGAGGCACAAAAACGCTGGGCAAACCGGAAGAATCATTATCCCGAGTTGTCTCTTCACCTCATCGGCCCTCTACAATCGAACAAAGCGGCTGATGCAGTGTCCTTGTTTGACGTGATTCACACAGTTGACAGGCCAAAAATTGCTTTAGCTATTTCGAGTGAGGCAGCCCGTCAAAACAAAAGTATTCAATGTTTCATTCAGGTGAACACCGGAGATGAGCCTCAGAAATCAGGTGTTAACCCTCGCGACTTGGAGAGCTTCATTAATTTTTGTAAGAATGAGGCCGGTCTGCAAATTAAAGGTTTAATGTGTATTCCGCCTGTTGATGAAGAAGTGGCGCTTCATTTTGGCTTTCTAAATACACTAGCATCTAGAAATAATTTAACTGGGCTGTCTATGGGTATGAGTGGTGATTATGAAGAGGCGATAAGATTTGGGGCAACACATATCCGTGTTGGCTCTGCACTGTTTGGTTCCAGAGAATAGATTAGAAATGTTCTCTACTCTGAATCAATCAGGTGACCAGTGCGCGCCTTTTTTGTTTTCAGATAGTTATGATTATGTGGGTTTGTTGGCAGGCTGAGACTAATACGCTGGTCTACAGTGATGCCATATTTTCCAAGTTGGCTGAGCTTATCAGGATTGTTCGTCATAAGCTTAATGTTTGATATCCCTAACGCTTTTAGCATTGCTGCTGCCGGACTGAACACGCGCTCATCTGTCTCAAACCCCAGGCGGTGATTCGCATCGACTGTGTCTAATCCGGCATCCTGCAAAGCATAGGCCCTGATTTTATTTAGTAAACCGATATCTCGGCCTTCTTGTGCTAGATAGAGCAAAATACCGCTACCAGCATCTTGCATTTGCGTCAACGCAGCTTGAAGCTGCAGACCACAGTCACATTTCAGACTGCCCAGAATATCACCTGTAACACATTGTGAGTGCAGTCGCACTAGAGGGGGCGTTTCGGGACTGATTTTACCAACAAGTATAGCAAAATGCTCTTCTCTTTTGGCAGGCTGTCTAAACATAACAATCTTCGCATCAGCCGCAGCTTCAAGCGGCAATGTCGCGGTAATGCTTATACTCATTTCAGGCTCTTTGTCTTCGGTCAGGTTAGTCAGTTCTGTCAAGTCAAGAACAGGTATCTGAAGGCCCTCAGCTAGGCGGGCTTGTTGGTTTTGATTACGCACAGAAATACGCTGTAGCAGTGCTGCTGGAATAAGCCGTACGGCTCGCAACAGTCGGCACGCCATATCAGGCAGACTGTCCTCACGCTCTCCTAGAATATTTGCATTTGCAGGCAGAAGTGTTCCATCTCCCAAGATAAGTGCTGTAATTTGACCATTATCAAAGGTTTCAGCAGGAACCGTAAAACAACTCACTTTATCTGGAACTGCTCGGCCAAATGATTTCATATGTCGCTTAGTCAGACAGAGTGTTTCTGAACTTATTGCAATATCTTTAAAGCGTTCGGCTGCAATGTCTGAAAATTCAGCCGCTCTGATCAATCCTGCCTGGCCTTTGCCATCCCGTATCATGACAGCCCCACCTCGGCGGAGAGCCATTGAAATGCGATCAAACTTCAAATCAATCTGTAATGTTGAATAGCGCATTGTCTGATGACTTCGTCTTTATTTAATAGCCTTAAACGACAAACCTGGATTTTACGGCGTTTTCTGGCATTATGCAAATTTATATTCACTTTTACATCAGACTGAAACCTAAACTAAAGCAGGTTTTTGGAGTTGATATGATGGATACTGAAAATCTGCTATCTTCAACACGTATCCTCTTGGTTGATGACGATGATTATCTGCGGAGTGTTTTGTCCAGCCAACTGCGCAATAAAGGTGTCTTGGCTTTTTCAGAAGTTGCCAGGGCGAGCGAAGCCCTCGATCAAGTTGACACATTTAAACCTGATTTGATCTTGTTGGCCACTGAATTTCCTGATGGAAATGGTTTTGATATTTGTCAACGTCTGCGTGCACGTGGATTTCAAAAACCAATTATCTTACTTACAGTCGGAGAGGATGAAAAAGACATCGTCAGGGGCCTTGATAATGGGGCAAATGACTGTATTGCAAAGCCCATGCGGTTTAGTGAATTGTTTTCGTTAGTAAGGGGACAGTTGCGCCAATATAAGACATCAGAGGACGTTAGATTCATGACGCAGAATGTTGAGTTCCAGCCTAACAAGAAGACTCTTACCTTTTCGGATACGCAACATGTTATCTTTCTAACAGAAAAGGAAACCATGATGCTCAAAAAACTCTTTCAGATCTGGCCAGAAGCCATTTCAAGAGAGAGCCTATTATCCGAAGTTTGGGGTTATCAGAATATGGTTGCAACTCATACTTTGGAAACGCACATCTACCGCTTGCGAAAGAAAATAGCCCGCCTAACTGAGGCCCCAATTATCGAAACAACACAGGGGGGTTACAGGCTGGTTAAAGATGAAAATCTATTGGATCCTGAATGCTAGTCAAAAGCATTTTTTCAAGTGAAAGAGGAAATTTTTGGCGAAGTTGGCTGGGGCGGTAGGATTCGAACCTACGATACACGATACCAAAAACCGATGCCTTACCACTTGGCTACGCCCCACCATAAAACTTTGGCCTAGTTCTGCCTATGTGAGCACTATAGGCTACTGTTATCAGATTGTATTTGGCCCAAATTTATGAATAACCGCGAGATTATACCCATTAAGTATAGGGTGATCAATGAAAAAATCAGCGAAAAGCAGGCTGAATAACNGTGCTATGTAACAATTGNNTTCNTGNTTTCATTCACTCGATTAAGCTTGTNGCTACNGTCCAGAANCCGCATGCNCTTAGTTCGTCACAAAGTTGGCTGACAACATTCTGAGACCTGCTCAGCGCAAAGCAACTTGCGCCGCTCCCTGACATCCCCACTCCTAACAAACGCTCGGCAACAGATGAATTCTCCATCTGATGAAGCAGNTTAGCAATCTGCGGACAGAGCTGAATGGCTGGCTCGCACAAGTCATTACCAAGTGCTAGCACATCTTTTAGCTGGAGCGTTTCTTGTTCCGGAAAAGGTCTTAAATCGGAGCTATAATTTTTTTGATGAAGTGAACTGAATATTCTGGCTGTTGACACTTGGTTTCCAGGATTAGCAAGTGCGCAATAAAGAACCCCTTCTGTAATTTTANCTGGACGAACATCTGTTCCGTCCCCCTGCATTATTTGGTAGCCAGGGCGAAGACAGACAGGCACATCTGTGCCAATGTCACCTGCTAGACAGAATAAGCGGCGCTTTTCAGGTGGGNTTAGCTTCATCATATCTGCTAGACAACGCAGATAAGCAGCAACATTACTTGAACCGCCACCAAGGCCGCTACTTACTGGAATATGTTTTTCAAGATGGATATGATGGGGTTGTGGCTGGAACCCAGCTACCAGGACAGCGCTTCTTGTTTTGTTAATAAGATTTNCCTGGGGGTTTTTTTGAAGTTCAGCTGCGAACGGTCCGCTGATGGATAGTCCTGTCGGTCTGTCATCCGATATAGTCAATTGATCCGCATAGGAAGTGAAAGCAGCGAATGAGATTAGATCATGATAACCGTCTGCTCTGCGACCTGTGATATTCAGACTTAGGTTTACTTTTGCTGGGGCGGGGCTATTCCAGTCCATCTGCCATTTTTTCCGCAATGATAGTGGCATACTTGTTTTCAATCCCCATATCCAAAGCCTGTTTCCATTTGTAACGCGCTTCAAGAAAACGCCCGACTTTCCAGTATGCATCACCAAGATGATCAGCAATTACGGGATCTGTAGGGGTAAGCTGTATAGCTTTTTCTAACCACANCACAGCTGCATCAAAATTTTCTTGTCGGAAATAGGCCCAGCCTANGGAGTCAGTAAAATAACCGGACGTTGGCTGCAATTTAACAGCCTTTTTTATCAGTTCAAGTGCTTCTTCAATGCGCCTGCCTTCATCAACCCACCAATAGCCAATATAATTTAATGTCAATGCATCATTAGGATTGAGCTCAAGTGCTTTTTGAAGGGCATTTTCTGCTAGTTCAACTTGGCCAGTGCGCTCATAACTTATGCCTAAATTTCGATAGTTAAAGTTTGTTCTTCTACCCAAAGCCAGCACTTGTTCAAAATATTTGATAGCGTAATGATATAATTCTTGTCGTCTTGCAATTGTTCCTGCATGCTGCAAGATCAATGCTTTTTCATCAGAAAACACTGCCTCAGTGCCAATATCAGCTAAATCGGAAAGGGCATTTTCTGCAACGATGAAAGCTGCTTCTGCAGTTCCTTTTTGACGTGCGATTTCCATTTTTAGCATAATGGCCTGATTGAAATAGGGGCTGGTACTGCTAATCTGATCTAGATGATCGCCAGCTCTTTCATAGTCTGGTTGATCAAAGTAGGATTGCGCCAGAATCAGATGGCCAAGTTCAAGTCCGGGCCAGATAGACAAAGCTAAATGGATGCGAGGCAGAATCAGGGGTTGACCGGAAGGTAGGCGGCCAAACCAATTTATTTCGAAAATAAACTGAGCAACAAGCTGGCGTAAGTTGAGCTGTTGAAGTAAATCTGTTTGATGGGTTTTAAACAAATGAAGCAACCACTTAGAAGCTAATTCTCCCCCCTGATATTCGCGGAGTATTGCTTCCGCATTGTCATGGGCGCCAAGTCGCCATAAACCTGCAGTGACAGCAATTAGAGTATAGCTGTCGTCTTTAATGCCCACGCTAATGGATTTATAAAGAGAAATTGCTTCTGAAGCGTTTCCTGTAAGCTCGGCAAAATAGGCTTGCTGAAGCGTCAAAATCTCATGTGGAACATCTATTTTTGTGTTGATAATGAAATCTATCATGCGCTGGTGTTCTCGCAGCGCGGTCTCTTGTTCGCCGAGACCGATAAGGGCCAGACTACGCAATCCAGTAGCAAANACATAGCCATGGTCTGTCAAACTAATTTTATCACTGAGTGCAATAACGGCTTCCCAGTCGCTACTGTTCACTGCAGTGCTTAAGGCAGGCTCAGGGGACGGGCTGAATTNGTTACCCAATTGCTCAAGTTCNGCAGCTATTTCTGCTGCTCTTTTCAGGTTTCCACTTTGATAATTGCTCAGAAAACTCTGTTCCCACAGCATTAAATCGCTGCCACCTTGGGATAGTGCTTGGTCAAAATAAAAACCTGCTGCAACATTGTCCCGGTTGAAAAGAGCCTGCCGCGCCGCAAGAAACTGTCCTGACTTTGAAGGTGGCAATCGTGGTACGATTCTATTGTCCTGTTGATTAAGCATTTCATCACCGTCTTCGGATACAGAAATGGACTTACAGGACACAAATAAACCAGCATTTATTATCAGAAAAGCAGCTATAATCTTTTTCATTCGCTGTTTGTCCTGTTCGAACTGCGCATCTGGTNGAGTGTTTGCGTGAAAACAAACCCTACTTACATATTGGGGTAGTTCGGACCGCCGCCCCCTTCCGGGGTCACCCATCTAATATTTTGGCTCGGATCTTTAATATCACATGTTTTGCAATGAACACAATTTTGCGCATTAATTTGTAATTTTGGATTGCTGCCATTCTCATTGTGCACGATTTCGTAAACTCCGGCCGGACAATACCGTTGCTCAGGGCTGTCATAAAGGGCCAGATTGTGTTCAATTGGCACCAAATGATCCTTTAAAGTCAAATGAACAGGTTGATTTTCTTCATGGTTGGTTCCAGACAGATACACAGATGAATTCCGGTCAAAGCTAACCTCATTGTCAGGCTTGGGATAATTGATTTGGACACTTTCCTTAGCAGGCTTCAAACAGGTGTGATCGGCATGGTGATGAAATGTCCAGGGGGCTTTGCCACGGAGAATATATGTGTCAAGCGCAGCATAGCCCATACCGGCCCACAGGCCCTTGGAAAAAGCGGGGCGTATGTTACGCACTTTATAAAGCTCNGACCACAGCCATGATGANTCGATTTTTTCTCCATANCTGGCGGGTTCTTTGCCTGTNGCGTCCNNGGCNATAAGGTCAAAAACAGCTTCAGCTGCCAGCATGCCTGACTTCATCGCTGTGTGGGTACCCTTGATTTTTGGAACATTCAAGAACCCCGCTGTACAGCCAACTAGACATCCTCCGGGAAAAGTCAGTTTTGGAATGGACTGAAACCCGCCTTCATTCAGTGCCCGCGCTCCATAAGATACGCGCCGCCCACCCTCAAAAATCGACCGGACAGCCGGATGTGTTTTGAAGCGCTGAAATTCCTCAAAAGGTGATAAATAGGGGTTGCTGTAATCAAGGCCCACAACATAACCAACTGCAACCTGATTACCATTCAAATGATATAAAAATGACCCGCCATATGTATCTGTCGATAAAGGCCAACCTACAGAATGCCATACTGTGCCTGGCTTTGATTTTTCGGGGGATATGTCCCATAGCTCTTTAATGCCGATNGCAAATGTTTGNGGGTCTTTTCCCTCTCTTAGCTGGAAAGTTTCGAANAGNTCTTTAGTTAAATGACCCCGGCAACCTTCAGCGAAAANNGTCTGTTTTGCCAGCAGGTCCATTCCAGGCATATATGCATCTGTCCTATCACCGTCCTTTCCGATTCCCATATCGCCGACTGCAACACCTCTCACGCTGCCATCATCGGCAAATAGAACTTGTGCGGCAGCAAAACCAGGATACACCTCTACTCCCACCTGTTCAGCCTGTTCACCAAGCCAACGGCANAAATTTCCAAGTGAAATAATATAATTTCCATGGTTATTCATTTGTGGTGGTGTGGGCAACTGCATCGAACCTTTTTGAGTTAAAAACATAAATTTGTCACTGGACACCGCAGTATCGAGCGGCGCCTTTTTATCTGCCCAGCTCGGAATGAGCTCGTTAAGAGCGCGGGGCTCAAGAACTGCACCAGATAAAATATGTGCTCCAATTTCACTGCCTTTTTCAATTAGGCATACAGATAAATCCTGACCCTTTTCATCAGCTAGCTGTTTCAGTCTGATAGCCGTTGAAAGGCCTGATGGCCCCCCACCAACAATCAGCACATCGAATTCCATTGTTTCACGTTCCATGTTTTTTGCCCTCATCACAGTCTGCGAATCATACTCAGTCCTATGCGTTTCACTTCATGCAGTCCAGTGATTCCAGTTTTGTTTCCTGACCTGTAGAAAATCGCCGGGTCATTGGCACAAGAAAGCATACTTGTTCAATCTGATATGTCATTATATTCTGGCAAAAATTCATTCGGTCTGGACACAAAATGCAATGGCAGCGTCTTATTTTACACATTCTGAGCTTTTAGATGCTTTGCGCTGGCAGCTGGAGATAGGGATTGATACCGCCCTTGTTGACAGCCTAACGCCGCAGGCACAGCTGCAGACAACTTCATTTAAGGAGGGTGTTCAGCGGCAACAGCAGCTTCCAGCTGCTGGTCCGCTGTCTGCTCCGGTGGTGCCATCAGACGACATATTACCNGTTTTGGCTTCAGCGCAGACGCCNAACCNCGATCTGGCTGGTGTGCAGACCTTGGAAGCGTTACAGCAGGCTCTAGCTCACTTTGATGGTTGCGCATTGAAAAAGACAGCCAGCAACCTTGTNTTTGCTGATGGTAATCCAGATGCAAAAATTATGATAATCGGTGAAGCCCCGGGGGGTGATGAAGACAGAATGGGGCTGCCCTTTGTAGGTGCAGCTGGTCAGCTTCTTGATAAAATGTTGAGTTCTATTGGATTGGATCGTCAGCATGTTTACATCACAAACATCTTGCCCTGGCGGCCACCAGGGAACAGAACGCCCTCATCTGAAGAAGTGGCTTTGCTGTGGCCCTTTTTGCGTCGCCATATTCAGCTAAAAGCTCCGAAGGTTATTTTCGCGGTTGGGGGCAGTTCAGCAAAGTTGTTGCTGAACACAACAACCGGCATATTAAAACTCAGGGGACGAATCCAGGAGATTGATTTTGGTGATTCAGGACAGGCGAATGTGATTCCTGTTCTGCCTAGTCTGCATCCAGCCTATTTATTGCGGGCCCCGAAGATGAAACANCAGGCCTTTCATGATCTTTTGGCTTTGAAATCTATGTGCAGAGGATAGTCNATGCGGAACAGATTTGGTTTAAAAATGGCAATATTTTGGAGTGTTTTGACCTTATTCACAGCGGCTGGACCTGCGCCTGTTGATGCCGCAGATAAGCTGCCACAGCCCTTGTCCGCTAGGGATGCAGAGATATACCGTAAGATCTTTACTTTGCAGGAAGATGGTGAGATTAAAGCAGCGGCAACGCTGATCAAAACATTGGACAGCGATTTGCTTATGGGGCATGTGCTTTCGCAGAAATATCTGCATCCCACCGCTTGGCGGTCAAGTTTTAACGATCTATCAGCTTGGTTGTCGCGTTATAATGATCATCCGTCAGCCAGCCGCATAAAATGGCTCTCTAATAAGCGTAAGCCAAAGGGCGCGAAAGCAGCTAAAGCCCCGAAACAAGGTTATTTAAATGGTGTTGGTATATCGCGCCCACAAAGTTACCGAGCAANCATTCCTGAGTCATGGAAAGGCAGGTCTGCGCCACGTCGCACGGCCAATATCGCCAAGGAGATTCGGCGCGCAATACGAAGAGGACATCCCTCTGGCGCACTGGAAGTAATCGATAATAAATTAAATCTGCGCTATCTGACTGCTGCTGAAGAGGCACATTTGCGTGGTGAAATTGCACATGCTTATTTCATTTTTGGTGTTGATGATAAAGCCGTAAGGTCCGCTCGCCAGGCGATTGCCAAGGATACAGGACAGGCCTTTATGGCTTATTGGGCAGGTGGCCTTGCCTCTTGGCGCGCTGAGCGGTTTGAGCTTGCTGGCAGCTTTTTTCGAACATTAGCTGAGATGGAAAACGCGCCTGATGTATTGCGCGCTGGTGCGGCTTTCTGGGCACACCGGGTCGCGATGCGTTTTGGCCAACCAGAGCAAGCAGATAGCTATCTAGGCATTGCCGCAAAATATCCTGAGATATTTTATGGTGTTATGGCTGTGAAAGCTTCTGGTCAGCAATATGAAATTGACTTTTCACTGCCCACCATATCAGATGAATTCAAAACTTGGCTGACTTCAAAAAAAGGGGGGCAGCGCGCGCTGGCATTATTGCAGATTGGCAACTGGACACGGGCTGCACGTGAACTGCGTTATCTTGTAGAAGAGATGCCGCTAACCTTCCAGCACGACTTGATTGCTTTTGCGACTCAAAATCAAATGCCTGGCTTAGCTTTCAGGCTAGCTGATCTACATCAACGAGATACCGGTGAACAGATTTATGCCGCTCTTTATCCCATGCTATCAGCTCAAACAGATTTTGTTGTTGATGAAGCACTAGTTCTGGCGATCATCCGAAAGGAATCAGGGTTTTATCCATTGGCGCGTAGCCGAGCTCGGGCAGCNGGCNTGATGCAACTCATGCCTTCAACTGCCGCATTNATTGCNCAAGATAGGCGNTATCGGCGNACNCANAAACATAAGCTTCACAACCCAGCCTTAAATCTGCACCTTGGGCAGAAATACATNGGTNACCTGCTTGCAGAGCCCCATATAAAAGGAGATTTAGTGCGCATGCTGGCAGCTTATAATGGCGGGCCGGGAAATTTGAATAAATGGCTCAAAAAGCTTGATCACAAAGGCGACAGTTTTCTTTTAATTGAATCCATTCCGGCGCGCGAAACTCGAAACTATGTTAAAGGCGTTCTCAGCTATCTGTTTATTTACCGCAACCAGCTGGGCCAACCTATGCCTTCGCTTCTTGATTTAGTTGCCGGCCAGAAAGCAGATAGACGGATAGCATTATCCGAGTGATGAGCTAATAACACTTCAGGAAAAAGAAATGTCAAAAATTGATAAAACAAGGCCCTTTATTGCTGTCCGGATTGCTGTCCTGACTGTCTCTGATACACGCAGCCTGGTTGAAGATAAATCAGGAGACCTTCTGGTCAGCCGCTTGATTGAAGCAGGCCACACACTTGCCGCTCGTGAGATTTGCACAGATGATGTTGATGCCATTACCGCACAGGTGAATAGATTTATCTTTGATACTGAAATTGATTGTGTCATTTCCACTGGCGGTACTGGCGTTACTGGACGTGATGTGACCCCTGAAGCGTTTAGAGCTATATTTGAAAAGGAAATTGAAGGTTTTGGTGAAATGTTTAGATTCCTGTCATTTCAAAAAATTGGTACTTCCACCTTGCAAAGCCGTGCGGTTGCCGGAGTTGCGGGCGGCACCTATCTGTTTGCCATACCTGGCTCGCCCTCTGCTTGCCGCGATGCCTGGGATGACTTACTGGCGCATCAGCTGGATTATCGCCATCGGCCCTGTAACTTTGTTGAAATTATGCCGCGGCTGCGTGAAACGGGCCTCGCCGGTCGGTCATCTGGCAAATGAACGGTAGTGTTTTAGACAAGCAGCTTTTGATATGGTCAGATATGTAACAGCCGCTCCAGACAAACCAGATTATACTTTGGAACAACCCTTTTGCAAACAGGGCGCGGTTATTGGTGTTGACGAGGCGGGTCGTGGTCCATGGGCAGGGCCAGTTACAGCAACCGCCTTTTGGATTAACCCAGAGTTTAAAAATATGTTACCTAGAGACCTAACAGATTCAAAAAAATTACCGGCATTAAAAAGAGAAAAAATCCGACAGGGACTCTGCGCTTCAAATAGTGGTCATCTATGGGCAACTAGGCACAGTTCCGTTGTTGAAATAGACAGAAAAGGTATCTTACCAGCAACATTTTCAGCGATGGTAGATGCCGTATCCGCTCTCGCAGACTTGCTGGCACAACAGTATAATATGCAGCTTTCCATGGTTTTAATTGATGGTAATCTTCTGCCGCCTCTTGATGTACCCTGTAAGGCAGTAGTTAGGGGTGACAGCCGTTCGTTATCGATCGCGGCAGCCTCTGTTCTAGCAAAAGAGGCCCGTGATGAGGTGATGCGCGGCCTTGCTACCACCTATCCTGATTATGGGTGGCAGACAAATGCAGGCTATGGCACTAAAAGGCATCAGGATGCGCTTCAACAATTTGGCGTTACCCCTCATCACCGTAAGAGTTTTGCGCCAATAAAAAATAGAATGAAAATAGACACCTGATAAAAGCGCTGTTTTAGCGCTAGCATGTTTTGCCGAAACAACTTAACTGACTATTCGCGTCCATGTCTGTAATTTACGGACTGCATTACTAGATTTCGTTGGTTTTAAAGAGCTGCACACAATATATAGGCAGCACTTTAGCTTATTCCTATAAATAGTTGACTTTGTTGGATTCTAATGTCACCCATTTGATTGTGCTCAATTCTAGACCCGGGAAAGATCACATGAAAACAGATATAATCATACAGGGAAGTTGTNTTGATAAACTTGCCAGCTTGCCTGACAGATCTGTTGATTTAGTTTTCGCAGACCCACCGTATAATCTGCAATTATCAGGTGATTTGACGCGCCCGGATCAATCACGAGTGGACGCAGTTACCGATGATTGGGATAAATTTGACAGTTTTGCCGCCTACGACCAGCTCAGCGAAGCNTGGTTNAAAAACTGCCGGCGGGTGTTAAAAGATGACGGCGCTTTGTGGGTAATCGGCAGCTATCACAATATTTTTAGGCTTGGGCGTTTGATCCAAGATCTGGAGTATTGGATTTTAAATGATATTGTCTGGCGTAAATCAAATCCAATGCCTAATTTCCGAGGCCGCCGGTTTACCAATGCGCACGAAACTCTGATTTGGGCGGCAAAGAGTGAGACATCAAAATATACCTTTAATTATGATGCGATGAAAGCCCTGAATGAGGGAGTGCAGATGCGTTCAGACTGGTATATGCCTATCTGCACAGGTTCAGAGAGGTTGAAGGATAAATCTGGTCAGAAAGCGCATCCAACACAAAAACCAGAAAATCTTCTTGCACGAGTGATTTTATCATCAACAAAGCGGGGGGACGTGGTCTTAGATCCGTTTTTTGGCACAGGAACAACAGGGGCTGTGGCTAGGCGCNTTGGCCGGCATTATATCGGTATTGAACAGAATAAGGATTATGCAAAATTGGCCGCCAAACGCATCGCGGCTGTTCAGCCGATCGTTGATGATGAGATACTGACAACAGCTGAGAAACGGGCACAGCCGCGCGTACCTTTTGGCGCGCTTGTGGAAGGCGGATGGCTGGCAGCAGGTGACACNTTGTTTGACAAAGCAAAGCTGGTCAAGGCACGTGTCTGTGCTGACGGATCTCTGCTCACAGATAACAAACAAAAGGGATCAATTCATGGTCTTGGGGCCNCTCTACAAAACCAGCCATCCTGCAATGGCTGGNAGTATTGGCATGTCAGCCGAAATGGTCGGGATGTGTCCATTGACAGTCTTCGTGAGGAATATCGCAAATCTATGCAGAAGGATTGATCAGCTGGCTTCATAATGCCGCGGCGGTAGCAGAAAATAACCTAATAATAACAGGAGGATCACTATTGCCATCCCACTACGTTCATAGCCTGTAAAGGCGACTAGCCAGCCATAACACAGAGGACCGATGAAGCTTGTTATTTTGCCTGAAAAGGCAAACAGGCCGAACATGCTGGCTGTATGCTCTACTGGCACACGTTTGGCCATCCAGACCCTTGCTGCTGACTGGCAGGGGCCAATAAATAGACCCAAAATAAGGCCAGNTGCCCAGAAGACAGATCTGTCTGTTGCTATTATCGCAATGATACCCAGCCCAGTAAGACTGAGCAGGGATACACGCATCACAAGTGATGGACCAAAACTGTCTGTCAGTTTGCCAGACATAATTGCCCCTAGTCCTGCTGTGACATTCAACGCAATTGCAAAAATCAGGATTTCTGTTTGGCTGAAAAAAAAGACCTTTGCGGCAAATATTCCACCAAANGCAAATAAGGTTACTAGACCATCTGTGAACATCATCCTAGCCAACAAAAACCGCTTCATACCAGGAATGCGTCCAGCCTCTTTAAGGCTTGTTATCATTTGTGCTGTGAAATTACCTTCAAGCGGACGGGCAGCTGGCTTTGGTCCCAATATGAATAANGGCATCGCAAATATAATCAGCCATAAGCCTGCAAACAGCATGGTCAACCGTACAGATAGCCCTGTATCACTGCTTGATCCAAAAAGGGGCGGGTCGGGCAGGACAAGGATAAACAGAACCAGAAGCAATGCCACAATTGCTCCAATATAACCGCAGCCCCATCCCAGGCCAGATAGGCGACCATATTCTGACCTACTGCCAATCAGCGGCAACAGCCCATTNTAAAATAAAAACGCCGCTTCACTNAAAAAAATGGATAGGCCAGATAAGATCAGCGCCAGTAAAATAAAATCAGATGAAGGCTGGATAAACCATAAAGCACCTGTCACGGCTGCCGCAATGACAGAACTGACAATAAAGCCCTGTTTGATTAGTCCTTTACTGTCTGCAANTCGTCCCATTATNGGGGCTGCAAACGCCAAGATGAAGGCCGATAAGGCTGTCATTTGCGCCCAGTAAAAACTTCCATTTTCTGGAGCAATTACAGTGGTGAAATAGACAGCAAAAACAAAAGTCGCATGCAAGGTCGGCAGAGGCGATGATGCCCAATCATATAAAATCCAGCTTATCCGCGCGGCCTGTCGTGGTGTTGGCTGCGCTGGGTTCATCAGAATTCATAATGTTGAAGAGCAACAACATCACAAGGCAATTTCTCGCGGCCATTCAGCCCCGTCAATTCAATAACACATACTGCACCTGAGAGGGTGCCGCCGGCTCGGCTGATCAGTTTTGAAGATGCCGCTAATGTGCCACCGGTTGCAAGCAAATCATCACAAAGAATCACTCGCTTTCCGGCGAGCGCACGTGACGCCTGCAAAGACAGGCGAGCTGATCCATATTCCAGGGCATAGGATTCTTCCAGAACTTTTCCTGGTAGCTTGCCTGCCTTTCTGATCATCACTGTCCCACAATTCAGGTCCAACGCCAGGGGCATCGCAAATAAAAACCCTCGTGCATCAATCCCAGCAATGATATCTGGTTGAAATCCGCGGGCAACCTCTGCCATGCGGCTTATAAGTTGGCGCAGAACAACAGGGTTTTCCAAAGCGGGACTGATGTCATAAAAGGTGATCCCCTCTTTTGGAAAACCAGGCGTCTTTGAAATATGTTGATCAAGGGAGAAAACTGATGTCATCATGATCTCATTCGGGCTTTTTTCTCAAGCCGTTTCTGGTGCAGNATTGGCTCTGTATAGCCAGANGGCTGAACACGACCNTCAAAAACCAGGTCACAGGCAGCCTTAAANGCAACNGAANTATCAAAATCTNNNGACATNGNCTCATAAGATGGATCATNTTNGTTNTGCGCATCAACTTTTGTGGCCATTTTCTTCATAACGGTCATAACCTGATCTTCAGAGCAGATATTGTGGTGCAGCCAGTTTGCGATATGTTGTGAGGAAATGCGCAAGGTGGCCCTGTCTTCCATCAAACCAACATCATTGATATCCGGTACTTTTGAGCAGCCCACACCATGGTCAATCCAACGCACAACATAGCCCAAAATGCCTTGTGCATTATTTTCTAACTCTGCTGTGATATTGGCATCTGACCAGTTCGGCCGCTGGGCAACAGGAATGGTCAAGATGTCACTCAGCTTTGCCCGTACCTGTCCGGTCAGCTCAGCCTGACGAGTAAATACATCAACTTCATGGTAGTGCAGGGCATGTAGCGTAGCCGCTGTAGGTGAGGGTACCCATGCACAATTTGCTCCTGACTGTGGATGGCCAATTTTTTGTGCCATCATCTCTGCCATCATATCTGGCATGGCCCACATGCCTTTGCCAATTTGCGCAACGCCGGAAAAACCACAGCGCAACCCGACATCCACNTTCCAGTTTTCNTAAGCTGAAATCCAAGCAGCNTCCTTCATATCTGCCTTGCGNATCATTGGTCCTGCTTCCATTGAAGTATGTATTTCATCTCCTGTGCGATCCAGAAAGCCAGTATTGATGAAAACAACTCTGCTAGCTGCTGCTCTGATACATTCTTTTAGATTAACTGTTGTGCGTCGCTCTTCATCCATAATGCCAATTTTGACTGTGTTTTCTGGCAGTCCCAAGAGGCCTTCAACAGCAGTGAAAATATCACAGGCAAAAGACACTTCTTCTGGCCCATGCATTTTTGGTTTCACAATATAAACAGAACCAGTGCGTGAATTCCCTTTGCGTTCAAGGTCTGGCAATGCGCCAAGCACAGTCATGAAGGCATCTAAAATACCCTCCGGTATTTCGCTTCCGTCTTTCAGCAGAATTGCGGGGTTTGTCATTAGGTGACCTACATTGCGCACAAGCATTAGTGACCGACCATGTAAACAAAGTGCGGTTCCATCTGGTGCCGTATATTCCCGATCAGCATTTAATGATCGGGTGAAGGTCTTTCCGCCTTTTTGCATTTCAACAGAAAGATTGCCTGTCATTAGCCCCAGCCAATTTTTGTATGCTAAAACTTTATCTTCACCATCGACAGCAGCGACTGAATCTTCACAATCCATAATCGTAGACAGAGCTGATTCCAATACAATATCGTTAATGCCAGCTTGATCAGTTTTACCAATTTGGCCGCCAGGATTTATCTGCAAATCAATATGCAGTCCATTCTTTTTCAAAAGAACAGATGTAGGATTTTCTGGTTGACCAGTATAGCCCGCAAACTGTTCAGCCATTTGCAGCGTGGTCTCAACACTAGACGTCATAATTTTCAGCACGCCATTTGTGCAATTCAGTCCGGTAATGTCTGTCCATGATCCACTTTTTAGGGGAACTCGTTCATCTAAAAGGGCTCTGGCTTTGACAATTACCTCTGCCCCGCGTTCCGGATTATATCCCGTCCCTTTTTCAAGGCCGTTTTCTTCTGCGATGACATCCGTGCCGTAAAGCGCGTCATAGAGGCTGCCCCATCTGGCATTGGCGGCATTCAGGGCATAACGGGCATTCATGACAGGTACAACTAGTTGTGGTCCGGCTATGGTTGCAATCTCTGCATCAACACGGTCTGTGGAAATAACAAAATCATCACCCTCATCCACGATATAATCAATCTTGCGTAAAAAGTCTGTATAGGCAGCCTCATCAAAGTTGCTTTCACGGTGCAACTTTAACCAGCTGTCAAGCTCGCTCTGAAGTGTTTCACGGCGTTTGAGAAGTTCAGCATTGCGCGGTGCCAGCTGATGAACAGCTTTGTCAAATCCAGCCCAGAATGATGCTTCATCCTTACCTGCATCTGGTAACAATGTATCGTTAATAAAGGTGAGAAGCGCAGCGTCTACAGACAGATTTCCGTTTGCAATGTAGCCCATAATATTTTTCTCCAGTAACAAGGAATTGTCTGTCTGTAGGACAGGGTGAAATCATTCATCTGGCAAATCAGACAAAACACCACGTTTTCATCGTCCTAAAATCGCCACTGTCTGGATACGTTATTTCAGCCGCAAGGATAATCAATCTTTTCGGATCATGAAATGATGTTTTAGATTTATGAGTAAGTGATCTCAGGACAGGCTATGGTCCGTCCCAGGAAATGCCAGCCGTTTTCAATTGTGTGTTCAAAAAATCAATCATATTGTCCAAGGCAGATTCATTCTCACCTTGTGCACGGGCAACAAGTGCTGGTTCTGTATTTGAAGCCCGGATAAGACACCAGCCAGAAGGAGTGGTTAGCCGCACTCCATCGATTAGATTTATCTGCTCAGCCGGCATAACGGCACTCATCTGCTGCGATAGCCGTTTGACAACATTGAATTTTTCATTATCCGGGCAATAGATATGACATTCAGGCGTAGTAAAGCTTGGGGGTAACTGGTCAAGAAAATCCGTAAGGCCTCCATTTCCTTTCTGCTTCATATGGGTGAGCTGGGACAGAAACCTGCAGGCCGCATATAAGGCATCGTCAAAGCCATAAAAATCATCAGCAATGAAAATATGGCCTGACATTTCACCGGCCAATGGTGCGCCCAGCTCTTTTAAGCGCTTTTTCATGTGGCTGTGGCCGGTTCGCCAAAGATGAGGCTTGCCGCCGGCACAGCGGACAATATCAAGTGCTGTTGAGCTCGATTTGACGTCAAACAGGATCTCTGCACCCTTATGGCGGTCAAGAATATCAAGGCTGAGAAAAGCTGTTAGAAGATCGCCACTGACCTGTCTGCCAGTCTTATCAATCACGCCAATGCGATCGCCATCACCATCGAATCCAATGCCGCATTCTGCACCTGCTGAATGAACCTGTTCATTTAGCAGCTTCAGCGTACCAGGGTCAACTGGGTTGGGATGATGATTGGGAAACCGGCCATCTATATCAGTGAATAGAGTTTTATGTGTTCCGGAAACACCTTTTACGAGGGCATCTACCGCCGGACCCGCAGCACCATTTCCAGTATCCCAGACAACAGAAAATTCTCCAAAATCAATATTCTGACGTAAACGGTCAATATAGCTATCAAACACAGAAACCTGTTCAGATGTACCAGCGCTTGCGAATGACAGCCCACGGGCACAGGTTCTGCCCAGATTCTGAATATCCTCGCCAAAATAGCTTTGATGATCACTCACAATTTTAAAACCGTTATAATCAGGTGGATTGTGACTACCAGTCACCTGAATGGCCCCA
>PBLM01000026.1 GCA_002721775.1 Rhodospirillaceae bacterium
TGTTGGTGACGGGATCGCACGTGTTTATGGTTTGGATCAGGTTCAGGCTGGTGAAATGGTCGAGTTTGATGGTGGCGTAAAGGGAATGGCGCTGAACCTTGAAACAGATAATGTTGGTATCGTTATTTTTGGCGATGACCGCGGCATCAAAGAAGGGGATACGGTCCGCCGGACCTCTTCTATCGTTGATGCACCAGTTGGTAAGGGCTTGCTTGGACGTGTGGTTGATGCGCTTGGCAACCCAATTGATGGTAAGGGTCCGATTAAAGATGCAACACGCACACGGGTTGAAGTAAAGGCCCCTGGCATCATGCCTCGCCGGTCCGTGCATGAGCCAATGCAGACAGGTCTAAAGGCGATTGACAGCCTGATTCCAATTGGCCGCGGCCAGCGTGAATTGATTATTGGCGACCGTCAGACGGGCAAGACGGCCATTGCTGTTGATACCTTTATTAATCAGAAAGCTGTAAATGAAGCCGCTGGTGACAAAGATGGTGAAAAGCTGTTCTGTATTTATGTCGCTGTTGGTCAGAAGCGGTCAACTGTGGCTCAGATCGTGCGGTCACTCGAAGAAAATGGCGCCATGGATTATTCGATTGTGGTTGCGGCAACCGCATCTGATCCCGCGCCTATGCAGTTCCTGGCCCCTTATACGGCCGCCGCCATGGGCGAATATTTTCGTGATAATGGTATGCATGCGCTGGTTGTGTTTGATGACTTGTCAAAGCAGGCCGTGGCCTATCGCCAGATGAGCCTGTTGCTGCGTCGTCCACCAGGTCGTGAAGCATATCCAGGTGATGTGTTCTATTTACATTCACGCCTTCTGGAACGAGCGGCAAAAATGAATTCTGATAACGGATCTGGCTCATTAACTGCCCTTCCTGTGATCGAAACACAGGGCGGTGATGTGTCAGCCTTTATTCCAACCAATGTAATTTCCATTACAGACGGCCAGATCTTCCTTGAAACAGACCTGTTCTACAAAGGCATCCGCCCAGCGGTGAATGTAGGTCTGTCTGTGTCTCGTGTAGGTTCAGCCGCACAAATTAAGGCGATGAAGCAGGTTGCTGGAACCATTAAACTGGAACTAGCCCAGTATCGTGAAATGGCTGCCTTTGCACAGTTTGCATCTGACATGGATGCTTCAACTCGTCAACTTCTGGACCGCGGTGCACGGTTGACTGAGTTGTTGAAACAGCCGCAATATTCCCCGATGTTAATTGAGGAACAGGTCGCTGTTATATTCGCTGGTGTTAAAGGCTATCTAGATGGTGTCGCGCTAGCAGATATAGGCCGCTTTGAAATAGGCCTTTTAGATCAACTGCGGGGGTCCGGGACGAAAATTTTGGCGTCTATTCGCGATGAAAAGTCTATTTCAGACAAGACCGAAAAGGACCTGCACGATCTGATTGATTCATTCACCAAAAGCTTTGCTTGAGATGATGGAAAGTGGACTGTGCCATCTGGACAGTTGACTTTATGTAAGGACCATAATAGATGGCAAATTTGAAGGATTTGAAAACACGGATTAACTCTGTAACCTCAACGCAGAAAATCACTTCTGCGATGAAGATGGTTGCAGCAGCCAAGCTGCGTCGCGCTCAAGAGGCTGCCGAATCTGGCCGTCCATATGCTGCTCGTATGAAGGCTGTGGTCGCTTCTCTCGCGGAAAAAGCCGATAAAAACTCAGCATTGGAACTTCTTGTTGGCCGCACAGCTGTAAAAACACATCTTTTGGTGATTATATCAGCCGATAAGGGCTTGTGTGGCGGTTTTAACGGGTCTGTTGCTCGTCTAGCGAAGCATGAAATGAACCGACTGGAATCTGAGGGCAAATCTGTGCAGGTCTATTTTGTTGGCCGTAAGGCAGCAGATGCGCTGGGCAGTGTGATTGCTGACCGCACATTCGCCCGAATTGAAGGTGTGCAGGGAACCAATATAGGCTTTGAAAGCGCAAGAGAGATTGCTTCTAAAATCATTGCTGGCTTTGAAGAAGGTCAGTTTGACGCGGTCTCTATGATATTTAACCGATTTGTCAATGCGATTACTCAGGAAGTGACCCATACTTCTCTTATTCCAGTCCAGATCGATGAGTCGGAAGATGAGGCTAATGAGTCCGCAATTTTTTATGATTATGAGCCTGAAGAGGTAGAAATCTTAAGCGCACTTCTGCCGAGAAATATGTCTACACAGCTTTTTAGTGCTCTTCTTGAATCCTCCGCTGCTGAGCTGGCAGCCCGGATGACGGCGATGGATAATGCAACGCGTAACGCGGGTGACATGATCGATCGCTTAACACTTGTTTATAACCGAACCCGTCAGGCGAACATCACCAAAGAGCTGATTGAAATCATCTCTGGTGCTGAGGCGTTATAACGGATATTTTGAAAAGGTAAACGCTGGAGTTGCAAGCTATGGCAAAAAATGCAGTTGGAAAAGTAAGTCAAGTCATTGGCGCGGTTGTCGATGTCGAATTCGATGGNGCTATCCCTGATATCTTNAACGCTTTGGAAGTNGATAATAANGGCCAGCGTCTAGTTCTGGAAGTNGCCCANCATTTAGGTGAGAATACGGTCAGAACGATCGCTATGGATGCTACAGAAGGCNTAGTGCGTGGCACAGAAGCTGAGGACACGGGTGCGCCNATATCCGTGCCTGTNGGCCCNGAAACACTNGGNCGNATCATCAATGTTATCGGTGAGGTTATTGATGANGGNAANCCGATCAAAGCNAAAAAGAACNNNGNGATNCANCGGGCTGCNCCTGANTATGTAGACCAGTCGACTGAGTCCGANATTCTGGTNACAGGNATTAAGGTGATNGANCTTCTGGCGCCATATGCTAAAGGCGGTAAGATCGGCCTNTTTGGTGGTGCCGGTGTGGGTAAAACNGTGACGATTATGGAACTGATCAACAATGTGGCGAAAGCTCATGGTGGNTACTCAGTTTTCGCTGGCGTTGGTGAACGGACTCGTGAAGGNAATGATCTATATCATGAAATGGTTGAATCAGGCGTAATCAAAACCGATGGNGATGGCTCTAAGGCAGCTCTTGTTTATGGCCAGATGAACGAACCACCGGGTGCACGTGCACGTGTGGCGCTTACTGGCCTGACATTGGCTGAATATTTCCGTGATGAAGAAGGTCAGGATGTGCTTTTCTTTGTAGANAACATTTTCCGCTTCACACANGCAGGGTCNGAGGTTTCAGCNCTTCTCGGTCGAATTCCGTCTGCTGTGGGTTATCAACCCACACTGGCAACAGATATGGGGGCACTTCAAGAGCGGATCACTTCAACAAACAAGGGCTCAATCACGTCTGTTCAGGCGATTTATGTCCCTGCTGATGACCTGACCGATCCGGCACCGGCAACATCATTTGCCCACCTTGATGCGACTACTGTTCTGTCACGTCAGATTGCTGAGCTGGGTATCTACCCGGCTGTNGATCCGCTTGACTCCACCTCGCGGGTTCTTGACCCACGTGTTGTTGGCGAAGAGCATTACAACACAGCACGTGAAGTTCAGGAAGTTCTGCAGCAATACAAGTCATTGCAAGATATCATTGCCATTCTGGGTATGGATGAATTGTCTGAGGAAGATAAGCTTGTNGTTGCCCGTGCGCGCAAGATTCAGAGGTTTTTGTCNCAGCCGTTCCANGTTGCTGANGTATTNACNGGNACCCCTGGNGCATTTGTCAGCCTTGAAGANAGNATCAAAGGCTTCCANGGCATTGTGCGNGGNGATTATGANGATNTGCCAGAAGCAGCNTTTTATATGGTNGGCACNATTGATGAAGCGATTGAAAANNGNAAAAAACTNTCTNCTGAAGCNGCCTGACAATCCAACAGCCNNGAGCTCAANANCAGCCTCNAANNATAAGGANATTCTNGNNATGGNCGAAACAACAAANATGGAACTTGTCACGCCGGNACGCGTTGTNGTCAGCAANNCTGTTNAAATGGTTGTAATTCCNGGCAGTGAAGGCNTTTTNGGNGTGCTCCCNCGCCATTCAGCTTTGCTNGCNANTCTGCAGCGNGGNGTNGTTGAGGTGTATGAAGGTGGTAAAGTGATTGACAGGCTGATGATTGATGGCGGTATAGCGGATGTCACGCCAGAAAGTGTGACGATACTGACTGAGCGGGCCGAAGATCTGAACGAGGTGAACGCACAGGAAATTGTGGAGCGTGCAAAGGCTGCAGCAGATTCCGAATCTGATTTTCTTAAAGATGTTGAGGCTGCCTTATAAAAGGACAATCCAAAAACAGTGTAAATATCATGATGGCTATGTTTGAACCGCTTTGAGTTCGTCCTTGAAGGTGGCCATTAAATTCTCATAAACATCCTGTTTGAAAGGCACAGCGCGATGCACCAGTTGTTCTGGCCACAGCCATTTCCAGCTGATAAATTCTGGTTCTTCTGTTTCAATATTAATATCACAATCAGAGCCCGTAAAACGCAAGGCTACCCATTTTTGTGTCTGCCCGCGATAGGCCCCTGACCACAACCTGTTAGCCAGCTCCTCCGGGATGTCATAATTCAGCCAGTCCGGGTGAATGCGCAGAATTTTAGCTTTATTTGTGCCAATCTCTTCCTGCATCTCACGGAAACAGGCTGTCTCAATATCCTCGCCATCGTCGATACCGCCTTGTGGCATCTGCCATGCTTCTGCCCGATTATCAATTCGCTGGCCACTAAAAATCTGCCCTTCAGTGTTTATGAGCATGATGCCAACACAGGCGCGGTAGGGCCTGTCTTTATAGCTGATAGATTTCATTTCAGTTTCTGTCATGGCTTCCCACTTAATGGCATTATGGCTTAGTTGACTATGATTTCGAAGATAGAGCATTAAAAACACTCAGGCCGCGCAGCAAGTCAACAGCCCGTGCCAGCTGGTAGTCAACTTCTATTGGGTCTTGTGAATCTGCTGGGACAGCATTATCTGTTGTTGCCTCTGCACCAACTTCTCGACTGTCCAATGCGCCGCGCAGGTCTTCTTCTCTGACGGGCCCACCCTCCAATTTTTCAATTCTCGCTAAAGCCACCTCAATATCAGGGGAAATGCCTTTCGCTTGAATAGACACGCCAGATGGGGTGAAATACCGGGCTGTTGTCAGCCGAATTGCCCCATGCCCTGGCATCGGTGTAATTGTCTGCACGGAACCTTTGCCAAATGAACGTGTGCCCATCACAACAGCACGACGGTGATCTTTGAGCGCGCCAGCAACAATCTCAGACGCAGAAGCAGAGCCTGAATTGATCAGCACAACAATGGGTAATCCATCACTGATATCACCGGGACGTGCATAAGCATGCTGAATGTCATTTTCACTGCGGCCCCGCGTTGAGACAATCTCACCTTTTTCTAAAAAGGCGTCAGACACTCGGATTGCTTCAGACAGCAACCCCCCTGGATTGTTCCGCAGATCAAGAACAAGGCCGGTCAGTTCTTCCATTGCTTCAGCCTGCAGTTCATCTATTGCCTTTTGAAGGCCGGGCGAGGTCTGTTCAGAAAATGTTGTGATCCGAATATAGCCAATTGTCTTGTACAGCCGTGAGCGGACAGACCTGATTTTTATTTCATCTCTGATAATGTCGACTTCAAAAGGCTCGTCCTGAGCGCGTTGCACTGAGATTTTTACATTTGAGCCAATCGGCCCACGTAATTTTTGAACGGCATCGGTCAAAGTCAGTCCAACAATGCTCTCCCCGTCAACAGAGATGATCAGATCCTCAGGTAGAATCCCAGCTTTATCCGCAGGTGTGTCGTCAATAGGCGAAACTACCTTAACAAAGCCATTTTCCATTGTTACCTCGATTCCAAGGCCGCCAAATTTTCCCCTTGTCTGCACTTGCATTTTTTGGAAATTATCATCTGGCAGATAGGCTGAATGGGGATCAAGGGATGTTAGCATTCCGTTAATAGCTGCCTCTACAAGTTCTTGATCAGATACTTCTTCCACATAATCTTCTCTAACACGCTGGAACACATCGCCAAACAAAGTCAGTTGCCGATAGGTCTCCTCATTGTTTGACTGTGCCTTTGTTGTGAGTGGTGCTATCAGAAACAGCGCGGAGAATGCGCCAAGGATTATGGTTGAAAGGACAAGTAAACGTTGTCTGGATAAAATAATCATTGTATTAGGGGCCTTTTTTCGAGCTACTATTTCGGCAAAATCGAGTTATAAAACTGGCCGGTCTTTGCATCATAGCTTCTGTGGTTCAACCTGTCAGCGTTTAATCTTAATAGGGGTCTTGCAAGCTCTATATTATAAGGCTTTGGCCAGTCATCTCATCAGGTTGATCTATCCCAAGTAGAGACAGAAGTGTTGGTGCCACATCTACCAAACTACCATTCTGCAAATTCTGTGCCGGGGCATCTTTGCTATGATTAACCAATATGCACGGCACAGGATTTGTTGTATGTGCAGTATGTGGGGAGTTTGCGGTTGGATCCCACATCACCTCACAATTTCCATGATCTGCTGTTATGAGCATTGCCGCACCAGCTTCTGACACAGCCTTTGTTATTTGGCCCACAGCGCTGTCAACAGTCTCAACAGCCTTTATCGTTGCATGAATATCTCCTGTATGCCCAACCATATCCGGGTTGGCAAAATTCACAATGATCAGATCGTGTTGCTTTTGTGAGACCGACGCCAGAACCGCGTCCAGAACGCCCTGTGCTGACATTTCTGGTTTCAAATCATAGGTCGCGACTGAGGGTGAAGGGACAAGTTGTCTGTCTTCCCCTGCAAAGGCTGCTTCCTCTCCACCATTGAAAAAGAAGGTAACATGCGGATATTTTTCAGTTTCAGCTACTCTGAGTTGCCTTAACCCTGCTTTCGATACAGTCTCACCTAGACCATTTTGCAGATCTGGCGGCATAAATAAGGGTGTTACAGCGTCTGTTAAATCATTAGCAACCGGCGTCATGCTCAACATGCCTGCGGCAAATGGCCTAACTGACCTATCATCCAGCTTACAGCCTGTCTGTTCCGGTCTTACAAGCGCTCGCAGAAACTGCCGTACGCGGTCTATCCTGAAATTCGCCACCAGCAGACTGTCATTTTCTGCGGGGCCAGTATAACCGTCGATGCAGGTAGCGGTTATAAATTCATCTGTTTCACCCCGCGCATAAGCATCTGCCAGAGCTGTTCGTGGGTCAGCTGCGTAATTAGGGGCCTTGCCGGAGCATAGCACATCAAGAAAAGCTTGTGTTCTGTCCCATCTTTTGTCCCGATCCATAGCAAAATAGCGGCCTATGACGCTAGCAATACGACATGTTGAAGGCAGGCTGGCAAGAAAAGCAGGCAATTCATCTGCAGCAGCTTTTGGCAGCGTGTCACGCCCATCTGTGATGATATGCAGCCATACTGGGATTTTAGCTGTGGCCATAATCTCGGCAATTCTGTGTATGTGATCCGTATGGGCGTGGACTCCTCCTGATGACGTCAGCCCTGTAAGATGCAGGGCTCCCCCTGTCTGTGCACATTTTTTTGCAAGGTTAACAAGGGGCGGCAATCGTTCTACCTCACCAATTTTGCAAGCAGCAGAAATTCTTGGCAAATCCTGCATAATCAATCGTCCAGAGCCGATAGTCAAATGACCAACCTCAGAATTCCCAGGCTGACCTTTTGGCAGGCCAACAGCGTCCTCAGAAGCATTTAACTGGCAGTGCGGATAGTTGGCCATCAATTCGTCAATGACAGGTGTGTGTGCTCTGTCAATAGCATTGAAGGCTGAATTAGCGTTGTTGCCCCAGCCATCCATAATACATAAGATTACCGGCGTCCTAACTGTCATATAGGCTGTCCTTTGAAAGGTTAAATCAGGCTTGTGGTTATATCGCTGACAAGTTGTTCCAGCAAGCTGTTAAAGCTTTCTTTGATATCAGCCTCTGTGATATGGGTGGCGGGCCAGTATCATTTCGGCACGGTAAAGCTGTTCCGCCAGCATAGCCCGGCAGAGCATATGTGGCCAAGTAACTCGTCCAAAGGCAATTTTTTTATCAGCTGTCTTTAGCAAATCGGGATGATGCCCATCTGCGCCGCCAATTGCAAAAAAACACTGATAGATAGCTTCAGTCCGCCAGTGATTGATCATATCTGCTAGTTCTTCAGAACTGATATTCACGCCATTTGGATCAAGGCCTACCAGTCGTTTGGGTGATCCGGAACACTGCCTAATATAGGAAAGAAGTTTTTCGCTTTCTTCTTTTGTACGTGCTCGTCCGGCAGGAAGATGAGACTCAAATTCCAGCAGATGTGCGGGATAGGGGCATCGTCTCAGCCAGTCTGCCCATAATTCGGCTTCAGCTGTTTTGCGCGTCTTGCCAACAGCCAGTATGGTCAGCTTCATCTTTCAGCTAACCGCTGATTAATCAGCATGTACGTGAACAATTTCATCACGTGGTGTGGCCGTGTCCCACATCCGCTCAAGTGAGTAAAAATCTCGCACTTCAGGCCTAAACAGGTGAACAATAACTTCTGCGGTATCTAACAAGACCCAATCTGCCTGTGCTAAGCCTTCTTTGCCCAATATAGGCACGCCGGCGCACTTCAGCTTGACCTCAAGATGCTCGGCTAGGGCGGCAACCTGTCGTGAAGACGCGCCAGAAGCGATTACCATGAAATCAGCAATTGAGGATTTCCCGTCTAAGTTAATGGAGACAACATCGCTTCCTTTATTATCGTCAAGCGATTGCAACACCAGATCTTTGACCTGTTCAGGGGTTAGTTGCAGACGATTGTCTTTGGTAATGGTCTATCTCCTTAATTATATTTTACCGATCACCTAATGTAAGCCAAAGGTTATCGCTTTTTTCTGAGAAGAGCAAGATATCATGCTGTTCTGCCTCTAATTGCCGTTGATGAGGCCGGATCAGATGCAGCGTGTATAAAAGCCCAGCCACCATTTTTGCGATTTAAATTGCGGGCCGGCATTTTTCTGTGGCTGGACATCATCGCCGCGCCGGCTGAAGAAAGGGCCTTAAATCCGTATTGCGGCCTGTTTACGACTATAATGGGCAGCAGTCGGGATATAAAGTAAGCCCGCTTCCATTGTGGGAATTGGATTAGATTATCTGCACCCATAATCCATATTAAATCAGCTCTCGGGCATCTCTTTACCAACAGGCTGAGACTGTCAGCTGTAAATTGAAGATCTTTTTTTTGCTCAAAATCTAGAACTTTTATCCAGCTGTATGGCTGTGANACATCTCTTGCACTGACAAGGCGCTGTACAAACGGCGCCATTCCCCGTTTAGACTTTAGAGGATTTTGCGGGCTNACCAGCCACCATACCTGATCAAGCCGTGCTGCCTGTCTTGCATAACGGGCCATATGAACATGTCCTTCATGTGCTGGATTGAAGGACCCGCCGATAAGACCAATGCGTCGCCTGTAGGGATAAGTTGAACAGGCTGCTGATAAGGGTGAACCGGGACTGTCAGGCACGTGTCTGTCCTGACCCGCGCACAGCATATTTAAAGCTGGTCAGTTGGGCTGCGCCNACAGGCCCTCTGGCATGAAGCCTACCTGTTGCAATACCGATTTCAGCACCCATACCAAATTCACTGCCATCTGCAAACTGGGTAGAGGCATTCACCATGACAATTGCACTGTCAATTTCATTCAAAAATGTTTCAGCCTCACTATTATCTTCAGTAATGATGCTTTCTGTATGGCCCGAACCGTTCAGGCGGATATGGCTGATAGCTTCATTTAATCCTGATACAGTTTTCACAGCAATAATTGGGGCTAGAAATTCGCATCCCCAATCAGAATCTGTTGCTAGCACAATCCGGTTGTCACAGGCGGCAATCACCTCTGTTCCGCGCACTTGGCAGCCACTGTCAANCAGCCGTTTGACGATCACGGACATATCTGCCTCACTAATAGACTGGTCTATCAGCAATGTTTCTGCTGCTCCGCAGATGCCAACTCGTCGCATTTTGGCATTTACACAGATATCTGCTGCTGTTCTCATATCTGCCTTCGCAGATACATACAGGTGACATATACCTTCCAGATGCGCAAATACAGGTACTCTGGCTTCGTCCTGAACTCGCCCGACTAGCCCTTTGCCACCGCGTGGGATAATCACATCGAGCTGTCCAGATGCGGCCAGCATTGCGCCAACGAGCGCCCGGTCAGGCGAAGGTACGGACTGCACAGCTGCTTGTGGCAGGCCAGCATAGGTTAAACCCTGCTGCATCAGATCAGACAGCAACTGACTAGTGTGATAGGAATCACTTCCGCCACGCAGAATCACGGCGTTNCCTGATTTAATGCACAGGCCAGCGGCATCAACCGTGACATTTGGTCGTGATTCATAAATGACTCCAATTACGCCAAGTGCTGTTGATATGCGGGCAATGTCAAGGCCGTTTGGCCGGGTCCATCTGGCTAACTCAACCCCTAATGGGTCGTCTAGTCCTGCAATATCTTCAAGGCCTGTGGCCATTGNTTCAATCCTGTCGGTTGTTAAGGTCAGCCGATCGATAAAGGCATCCGTTAAACCCATCTGCTGGCCATTATCTCTATCTTTTTTGTTGGCAGTCTCTATGTGCTGATTGTTTTGCCGTATCAGTTGGGCAGCCTGAAGAAGGGCTAGATTGCGACTTTTTGCTTCTGCCCGGCCCAGCGCAGCCTGTGCATTGCGTGCTTTTTTTGCCAGCTGCCTGATAATCGCATCTGCTTCTGACAATTCGGTCAGGGGCTTTTGTGTTTGCTTCTGATGGCCTGACATCTGTCGCTTCCTTTTTTACATCTCTGTCCTGTTACATCAGTATCCGGCTATTCATGGTGCAGAACAAGATCATCTGCATGAATCAGTTCAGCCCGGCATTCATACCCCAGTATAATAGGAAAGTCCTTGCTGTTATGACCTTTCAGTTTGTCAGCTTCTGCTGAAGAGTGTCCAGCCAGCCCATGTCCCAATTCTGTGCCTGTCTCTGTAAGAATAACAACCAGATCGCCTCTTTCAAACTGGCCATCTATTTTTGTTATGCCGGCGGGAAGGAGTGATTTTCCCTGCCGCAGGGCGGTTTGTGCACCTTGATCGACTGAAATAGCACCTTTTGGATCAAGTGCACCGGCTATCCAGCTTTTNCTAGCTTTTACTAGACTGGTCTGTGGTGTGAAGAAACTGCATTTTGCTCCGGTGAGCAGCGCAGATACGGGTCTGTCATCAAACCCTTTGCAAATGATCATGCCAACCCCTGCCGCAGTGGCAATGCGCGCTGCTGCCAGTTTTGTAGCCATGCCACCAGATGCAAATTCAGCATTGGAATTTCCACCCATGGCTAAAATTTCAGGTGTGATGTCTCTGACTTCAGGAATATGACGAGCTGTCTCTGTCTGATGGGGGTTGCTGGTATACAACCCATCCACATCTGAAAGCAGGATCAGCAAATCTGCTGAGACCATTGCAGCAACCCGGGCGGCCAGCCGGTCATTATCCCCAAACCGAATTTCATAAGTTGTGACCGTATCATTTTCGTTCACGACAGGCACAACACCCAANTCAAGAAGTGTCTGTATTGTGGCTCTCGCATTTATATGGCGGCGACGAGTTTCTGTATCTTCCGGGGCCAGCAGGATCTGGCCTGCACGAAGACCTACATTTGCCAGCGCCTCTGACCAGAGCTGTGCCAGCTCAACCTGACCTGTTGCCGCAGCGGCCTGCTTTTCTTCTAGACGTATGGTTCTGTTGCTAAGGCCTAAATGACGGCGGCCAAGCGCGATAGAGCCAGAGGAAATTAGAACTACATGGCTACCTTGCGCATGCAAGGCAGCTACATCTGCTGCCAGCGCCTTCATCCAGTCTTTTCTAGATTTGCCACGGACAGGGTCAAATAAGAGGGCAGAACCAATCTTAATCACGATTCGCTTGGCATTTTGAATGTATTCAGGGATCACGCCATAGCCTCCTTAACCCTGCTCATGCGGTGTCCAGTNTAAGGGGNCTGCCANCNCCTGAGCGGCATCTGCCTGACTATCTTTGATTAGCGCTGCTATAGCCCGCAGAACGGCGGTGACGCCATCATGACTGACAGATGACATATAAAAAACGGTGCCTGCTCCGGCTGCCTGCAGCGCATCGCGCACCTCATCAAGATAGTCAGCCGGGGCAGTATCACATTTTGNCAAAACCAGCACTTCAGGTTTGTCTAACAATATATCTGCGTAGGCTTCAACTTCACGCCTCACAATCCGCCAGCTTTTCACCGGATCATAGGACGACGCATCGATCAGATGAAGCAAGACGCGGCATCGTTCAACATGACCTAAGAATCTGTGGCCTATACCTGCCCCCTTATGGGCCCCCTCGATGAGCCCGGGAATATCGGCCATCACAAATTCACTACCATCAATACCAACTACACCCAGATTAGGATGTAGGGTTGTAAAAGGATAGTTAGCAATTTTTGGCCGGGCAGCTGAGACAACAGACAGAAACGTTGATTTGCCTGCATTGGGGAGACCAAGCAAACCAGCATCTGCGATCAGCTTCAGCCGCAGCCAAACCCACATCTCACTGCCTTGTTCACCTGGTTGGGCCTTGCGCGGGGCNTGATTGGTGGATGATTTGAAAAAGGCATTTCCTTTACCACCAATGCCACCAGGGGCGAGAATAATCTCCTGACCCTCTTTGGTCAAATCAGCCAGCACGGTTTTACCATCATCTGCGATAATCTGACAGCCGACGGGCAAATTCAGGAACACATCCTTGCCCCGACCACCAGACCGGTTCCGCCCGGCACCAGGTATACCACCTGTTGCTTTGAAGTGCTGTTGATAGCGATAATCAATCAGCGTGTTCAGTCCGCCAACACATCTGGCGACAACATCACCGCCACGTCCNCCATCGCCGCCGTCCGGCCCGCCCATAGGCACGTTGGCCTCGCGCCGGAAACTGACAGATCCTGGCCCCCCATTTCCAGAACGGATAAATATCTTTGCCTGATCTAGAAATTTCATTAACTGTACCTTGTTATAAAGACTGCTCTGTATTGCCAGCTGACGCCACCTGTATACAAAAAGGGGATTCGCCCTGATGTCTGGACCATCCCCTTGAAAAAATCGCTCGACAGATGTGTGAACAACACCACTGTATGTTTCTGGCAAATCTGCTTTTATTCAGCCGCCTTTACCTGGTCTTGAACAGATACAAACATACGCCTGCCTGTTCTTTGGCGGAAGCTGACATTTCCATCACATAACGCGAACAGGGTGTGGTCCTTGCCCATACCAACATTTACGCCCGGGTGAAACTTAGTGCCGCGCTGACGAACAATGATGTTTCCTGCAATAACAGCTTCACCTCCAAATTTCTTGACGCCTAAACGGCGTCCGGCTGAATCACGACCGTTTCTTGAGCTGCCGCCTGCTTTTTTATGTGCCATGCTATGCTCTCCTTAATTTTAATTTTTTTTCTTTTCTGCCANCTTTTTTGGGGCTGCGGCTTTCTTCGCAGTTTTTTTGGCTGCTGGTTTTGCCTTTGTCTTAGCAGCAGCCTTTTTGACTGGTGCTGCTTCGCTCTTGGCTGCTGGTTTTGCCTTTGTCTTGGAAGCAGCCTTTTTGACCGGTGCTGCTTCGCTCTTGGCTGCTGGTTTTGCCTTTGTCTTAGCAGCAGCCTTTTTGACTNGTGGCGCTGCTTTCTTACCAGATGTATTGATATGTGTGATCTTCAGCAGCGTTAGATCTTGTCTGTGTCCTTGTGTACGACGGTGATTTTTTCGGCGCTTGCGGCGGAAAATTATGATTTTAGGCCCGCGGGTCTGCCTGACCACCTGCGCTTCAACTGACGCATCATCAACAACAGGGGTGCCAAGAGTGATTTTGTCGCCATCCCCTAGCAACATTACATCTGTTAATGTGACGGTCTGGCCTTCATCTGCATCCAGCTTTTCCACAAGAATGGTGTCATCCTTGGCTACGCGGTACTGTTTTCCGCCTGTTTTCACCACAGCATACATGGCGATCATCCTATTCCTAATTCAAACGACGCCNTCAGCGGCATATCGGTTTACTCGGATTGTTCTGCTGNTAACGATTATAGTTTCTGACGTCAAATTATCTCGAGCGCTCGAGATATACCCGGTTTGACTGTAATGTCAAGTCAGAACTGCGTTCTGGGCATAGATTGCAGGCTGTATGTGACCAGAACACAAATCACCTTAAAATAGATTTTTTGGCCGTCAAAAATCAGGCCCTGCAATTCGCGCCAATAAAGGCTTTCAAGAATTTTTTAATGGATGTNCAGGAAGGCGCATTTGTCGATATTATGATGCTGCTATTGTCCGGTATGAGTGATTCAGAGCGTTTATTACCTTTGCCCACCTAAACTAATTGTAAGTTAAGCCGTGTGGCCGCTCGCAGGCCAGATAAAAACGCGTCTTCAGCACGGGTACCTTTTCCAAAGCGCCCTTCATCACTTTGTCCCGGATGCCAGTCCCCAGCAACAAAGATGCTAGTGTTCGTAGCGGTGGTATAAAACAGATCATTTGGTGAGCAGGCCCGTTCAACCTTGGCATAGCGCCATCTGTGTGGTGCACGATAAGAAGGGCGGGGCAAGATGGTCTTCTGCTGTTCAGCAAAGGCTGCCAAGAGCTGGTCACAAATATCCGCAGGCATAGCTTCCAGATAGGTTTTTGAAAAATCAGCTGTAGCTTGCAGGGTCACGGCGGCTGTCTGGCTTGCCCCTGGCCGCTCGGGCTCATAAGTTGCCCAGCTAATAGGCCCTTCTGGCGTCTGGGTGAGGGTGCGGGACAGTTCAAGTGGTTCGGGAAAACCCGCCATAACTGTCCAGCAGGGTGCATAGATGACCTTTTCGGCAGAGGCAGCTAATTCAGGCGCGACCTTGCGCAGGAGTCGGGCTGTTTGCGGTGCGGGGCAGGTAACGATCAGATGTCGGCAGGTGATCACAGTCCCGTCCCCGAGCTGCAGCTGAAGAGGACTAACATTTGTGCTCGTGCTTGGATTTGCTCTTGTGACGCCCTGCACCTCTGCCTGCTGCTTGATGGCCAGTCCTTCTGCCATGAACTCAGCCAGTCCGCGCATGGCGGGCTTGCCAGAAAAGGCATCTGCCCGTCCGGCAAGCGGCCATTTCGCCAGCTGACCTGCCTGAACGGCGCGGGCGCAGATAGCACTAAAAGCGGCGGAACGAGCGGTCACAAACTGGGCTCCGTGATTAAACAGAAAACCTTCTGCTCGCCGTGTTGANATGCGCCCACCCACACGGCGGCCTTTATCAAGGATAAGGGCTTTGTGGCCGCATTCCAGTAGCAGCTGCCCTGCAGCTAGGCCGGCAAGACCGGAACCGATAATCACAATTTCTGCTGAATTGTCCGGCATATAATCTGGCGAATTAGCTGACTGCATTGATAAACCCTTTTGCTTTCTAACTTTGTGAATTTTTGCCTACTCTTGACTGCAAAGATAGATAACAACAGTATGAGGACAAGTTGATGAAAGGACAAATTCTAAGCAGACTTTGATTGCACCTCGTTAGGTTCTGGCCTTAAAATAGCTGGCGACAAAACTGGATAAGGGATCATGATGACTGACCTGCCTGATCTTGCGAGACTGGATATTCCTGGCCCAGAACAATTGGATGCAGAGGCGACATTACAGATTTATCAGGCTCTTCGCCCAATCCTGCCGCCCGCCCGCCCGGCACCACATCAAAAGGCAGACAGGCTAACAGACTGCCTCGACGCTTTCGATGCGTTTATTCTTGATGGGTTTGGGGTGATTAATGTGGGAATGGAAAAGATTGACGGCATTGACAAATTTTTCCGGCATGCTGAACTTGCTGGAAAGCCAGTTGTGGTCCTTACCAATGGGGCCAGCGCGCCTTTAGCTGTTGTTGCAGAAAAATATCTTCGGTGGGGGCTTCCGGTAACAGCACAGCGCATCGTTTCCAGCAGGGATGCTTTGGTTGCTGCTCTTCCTGCTGTTGATCAGCGGGCAAAATTTCTGCAATTGGATTGCAACACACGGCTTTTAAATGGCTTGACCTCCTCATCCAACGCCACTTTCGACCTGTTTGACACAGCAGAAGGTTTTGTTTTTCTGGGCAGTTCAGGATGGGATGAGGATAATCAGGCCCTGCTTGAGCAGAGTCTGTTGCGGCGAAAGCGCCCTATTCTGGTCGGCAACCCAGATGTTAGTGCCCCTTATCCGCATCGGTTTTCAGCAGAGCCGGGCTATTGGATTGCACGGGCCATGAAGGCAGTGCCTGGCTTGCGCCCGCGCTGGTTTGGCAAGCCGCATTTACCAGTTTTTCAATTGGCTGTTGACAAGGTCAATCAATTGGCAACTGTGCCTGTTCCCAATCATCGTATTGCGATGGTGGGTGATTCGCTTCATACGGATATCTTAGGTGGTGCGGCTGCTGGTCTGGGCACTATCCTGATTACAAATTATGGCTTGCTGCGTGGTCATGATGCCGGTCAGTTATGTGCTGAGATGAAAATATTTCCTGATTGGGAGGTCAGATTGATCTGAGTGGCTTTCACCGTTCATCCGGTTTGCTGACCAGTCTGTATAATGAATATCTTAGCTGTTAAAGCTGAACATATCATTATGCTTTGGACAGAATGCCAACATGCCACAGGAGTAGGTTATGACGGACCCACGCAGAGTTTTGGTTACAGGTGCGGGAAAGCGCATTGGAGCAGGCCTTTCCACAGCTCTGGCTGAAGCAGGCTGGCATGTTGTTCTGCATTATAATCAAGCGGCAACAGAAGCGCGGGCCCTTTGTGAGACACTGGCTGCCGCAGGCAGATCTGTTGAACTGGTTCAGGCTGATCTGGCCAAGCCGGATGATATCGACCAGCTGATGGCACATTCAAGTTCGTCCGGTTCGCTTGACGCTATTATCAATAATGCTTCCTTATTCGCCTATGATGGTTCTGATACAGTGTCTGCTGCTGAAATCAACCGGCATATGGCGGTAAATATGACAGCCCCTGCCCTACTGATCCGAGCCCTTTATGAGCAAATGCCAGAAGGCAGACAAGGGGCGGTCATTAATATGCTGGATGCAAAACTCTTTGGAATAAATCCGGATTATTTTAGCTACACGCTCTCAAAATCTGCCTGTCATACCTTAACACAGATTGCTGCCCAAGCTTATGCGCCGCGCCTGCGTGTTAATGGCATTGCGCCTGGCATTGTGTTGCCATCAGGTGGTCAGACAGAAGAAGAATTTCAATTGTCACACAAACGTAATCTTTTGGGACAAGGCGCGTTAATGAAAGAAATTGTCGCTGCAATGCATTTGCTTCTTGACACAAGTTCTATCACAGGGGAGGTGATCATTTTGGACGGTGGTGCCCATCTTCAGCCGCCCGCGCGCGATGTCGCGTTTTTATGATAAGGGCGGCGAGCAAAGGAAAACATTTATGGCTGACGCAGTGACACGGCGATTTTTTCTGACTGAGATTGAGACGATTTGTTCAATTGGAATTCATGATTTTGAAAAGGCCGCGCCCCAACGGGTGCTGATAGATATCGAAGTTGTGCTGGATCCAGAAATGGAGCCTGCGGGAGATGATATCAATGATGCGCTGAATTATGATGACATTCGGCAGACTGTTGTGGAGATTGCACAGTCAGGACATTTTGATTTGCAGGAAACTCTTGCCCGTGCGGTTTTCAATGCCGTGCGGTCAATGAAAACGGTGGTGGGGTTGCGTGTACGCACAGCTAAGCCAGATGTTTATAAAGATGTGAATGAAGCCGCCTACCAACTTTCTGATCTTGGATGATAAAAGCTCATTGCAAATCCTGTGCAGGTCTAATTTTTCTTGTTATCATGGTAATCGATGATATTTGTCATCAGTCTTCAGAGCGAAAAAAACAGGTCCCTTGTCATGAACTGGGATATTACAGATATTGATAAGTATTATCGCACACCAGAAGGCATTTTGGTTGCAGATATCTTGGCTACTGAACTCAGCCATCAATGCAGGTCAGGGCGTATACGCGCGCTGACAGATACAGATGACCGACTGGCAGTTGGTTATCCGTTTCCCCTATATCCTTCCGACCAACCTCTACCTCCTGTTTTTATGCTGGCAGAGACAGGTGTCCTAGTTTGGACGAAAGATAAGTGTGTGATCACCGCCTGTATTGACAGTGAATCATTCCCTTGTGGAACAGATGTTTTTGAACAGGTTTTTGTTAGCCACGCGCTGGAACATGTAGCAGATAAGGCTGGGTTTTTATCTGAAATCTGGCGCTGTTTGANAGGTGAGGGCGAGCTGGTGGTGATCGTTCCGCATCGGCGCAGCCTGTGGGCCCGCGCAGATAAAACTCCTTTTGGTCAGGGCACACCATTTAGCCAACGCCAACTAAAGCTTATTCTTGAANAGGCTGGATTTGACCAAGTTCAGATTAAACATAGTCTTCATATGCCGCCCTTTGGAAGAAGACTGCCTATGGTCATGAGGAGACGGTTTCATGAAATAGGCCGTATTGGATGGGCCATGTTTGGCGGTGTGCTGATTGCTGTTGCGAAAAAACGTTTGTTTTTCCCTCATCAGCAACCCAGTCATGCATTGCGGCAGAAAGTCAGGCAGTTTATGGTAAANCAGCCTGCTGGCTCTGTAACGTCGTTGCGCAGAGANAATTCAGGGTAATGATGCGGTAAAGGCGATAGATAATGGATGAACATTTGATGCGTTTGCGNGGGCAGATTGACCAAGTTGATCACCAGATTCTAGACTTGCTATCACGCCGTTTGCAGATAGCAGAAAAGATTGCTGAGGCAAAGCCAAGTGGGGCGTCCATATTCCGCCCGTATCGTGAAGCACAGCTTTTGGCGCGCCTGTGTGCTGCGGCTGATCCCCAGCTTGAGCCTGTCATCAATGCTGTCTGGCGAGCGATTATTTCAGCATCAATCGCCCGGCAACGTCCTGATTTCATAATCTTGATGACAGTACAGAGTGAACAGACAGCCCGCTTATTTGCAGCTGGACAGCTTAGCATAAAGCAGATATGCACACCTCTTGAATTGTGTCANCAGCTAGTCGCGGGAACGGCAGATATCGGCATTGTTGAAGCTGACGAGCTGAAAAGCATTTACTCCCAGCTTGGTTTAGAACGGCCTGTGAAGATTATTGCGGGGTTGCCACTTCTGCGCCAGTCAAACTCTGTTCCTTCAGCATTTATTGTGGGCTGTCAGCTGCCAGACAGAACTACGCAAGATTGCTTTGTGGTCTTTGATAAAAAACAGGGAAAAGTTAANCTGATTGCAGCAGCAGAAGAGAATTTANCAACTGAACGGTCTGTGCTTGGCATCTGCACATTGATTGGCTAAGCTTGCGGCAGTTCGGAGGGTCAAGCGGTCTGCGGCCGTAAGATTGATAATTAAATTTACCGACAGGCAAACTGATGAAGCACCCTTCCAAACCACAGCCGAAAGCAGCAATAAGGTCACTTCTATCCTACCGGCCGTCCTTTGGTGAAGCAAAGCAAGGGCGACTGATCAGGTTGTCTGCAAATGAAGGCGCACTTGGGGCCTCGCCGCATGTCCAGAAGGCGCTTCAGATTAATGAGATGGTACCTCATCGTTATCCAGAAGTTCAGGACCAGCATCTCAACGCGGCAATTGCTGAGCGCTATGGTCTTGATGCTTCCCGTATTCTCTCCTCAAACGGGTCTGACGAGTTGATCAGCCTTATAACNATGGCTTATCTTGAGCCTGGTGACGAAGTGGTGATGAGCCAGTATGCTTTTCTTGTGATACCGCAAGCGACTCGCATTGCAGGTGGCACAGTTGTGAAGGCTGATGATGTGGATATGGTGACTAGCGTTGACAATCTGCTGGCTGCCGTAACTGAAAAAACAAAAATTGTTTTTCTGGTGAATCCGAATAACCCTACCGGAACAATAGTATCGATGGATGAGGTGCGCCGCCTGCATGCTAATCTGCCCTCTCGTATATTGCTAGTTTTAGACTGGGCTTATGCTGAATATCTAGATATGTNTTTTTCTGACGAAGCTGCGCGCATGGTTGAAAGTGCGGATAATGTTGTGATGACGCGGACTTTTTCAAAGCTGCATGGGCTCGCTGGCCTTCGGCTGGGCTGGGCCTATTGTTCACCTGAGTTGCTGACAACACTAGCATCCATACGTGGTCCATTTTCTGTCAATCAGATGGCTTTTCGGGCGGGCATTGCGGCTGTTAAGGATAAAGAATTTCAGAAAAAATCAGTTGCCCATAATGATAAATGGATATCTGCCATGTGTCCTTTTCTGGCGCAGTTGGGTCTAGAGGTGGTGCCCTCTTCAACAAATTTCATTCTGTTCCGGTTTGACCCTAAAATCGGGCCATCAGCTCAGCAGGCATCAGATTTTTTTGCGACACAAAATATCCTGCTCAGAACAATGGAGCCATATGGGCTTGGTGACTATTTGCGGATGTCAATCGGCACTGACGAAGAAATGGTTGTTGTGAAAGAGGCCTTTCTGCGACTGATGCAACCCACGCAAAGTCAGTAGTCAAAAAAGGAACAACAGCTTGGCAACTTCCTACCCTTTTTCAGATATTGCAGTTATCGGCATTGGCCTTATAGGGGCATCAATTGTTCATGCTGCTAAATTCCGCAATTTACCTGTCACCTTTACGGCCTATGACAATAATCCTGAGGTGCGTGCGGAAGCAGAGGATTTGCTGCCACATATAAAGATAACAACTACGCTGCAGCAGGCTGTTGCAGATGCTGAACTTGTTATTCTGGCTGTTCCAGTAGGTGTGATGGAACAGGTAATGAAAGACATATCCCCTTATCTGCGGCCAGGCTGTGTGATTACTGATACCGGGTCAACAAAACGTTCTGTTATCCGTGATGTTGCCCCTTTTGTGCCGGAGGCCTGTAATTTTATTCCAGGTCACCCCCTAGCGGGCACAGAATTTTCAGGTCCTGCAGCTGGTTTTGCCAGTCTTTTTGAAACGCGCTATTGGCTGATCCTGCCAAATGGAACGCCCGAACACACTGTGGACGGCCTAAAAATCTTTTTATCTGATCTGGGCGCTATGGTCGAGACTATGGATGCCGACTATCATGATCGTGTATTAGCGATAACATCACATCTTCCACATCTTATCGCTTATACAATTGTTGGAACCGCTGTTGATCTTGAACAAGATTTGAAAAATGATGTTATCCGCTTTTCGGCCTCAGGGTTTCGCGACTTTACCCGAATTGCCTCTTCAGATCCCGTTATGTGGCGTGATGTTTTTCTAAATAATAATGAGGCTGTTTTGGAGATGCTGCAGCGATTTTCAGAAGATCTGAGTTACCTGCAACGAGCTATAAGGTGGAAGGAGGGTGATAAATTATANGATTTGTTTAGTCGCACACGGGCGATTAGACGGTCAATTATTGATGCAGGTCAGGATTAAAGCCGGGTTTGGGCCAACAGATATTTAGCATATTCTTTTGCCAGCAGCTTGACAGTGGGCCAATGAAGGTACCAGCCGTTGAGTTGAAGGTCTGGTGGNATAACCGGCCAGCTCTTGATTGTGTGGCCCGGCAGTAAGCGCTGGAATTCAAGGNCTGCTCGAGGCAAATGATAATTGGCTGTGACCAGCCGAACTGTTGAAAACTTATTTGACTCTGCCCAAATGCGTGCAGCGTCTGCATTTCCTTTTGTGTCCATAGCGGTTTTTTCAATATCAACACAGCAGCGAAAGATTGCCAGCTGCGCAGCAGACAAGTTCAGTTGTTCAGCCAGTGCTCGTTTCGATACTGTCTCGCCAACACCTGTAATCAGCATGCGCTGGGCAGTGTCATTATAAAGAAGCATGAGGCCTTCTTGTATTCTGGCCTGTCCACCGGTGGGAACGACAAGGCCGTCAGTTGGAGTAGGCAACACCGCTTTTGGCTGCGGCAGGGTCAGTACAAAATGTTGCAGGCAGGCCGCTACTGCTAAAATGCCTAAAGCGCTTAACTTTATTATGCGCTCTACAGTCTTATTGCGTCGATAGGTAGCTATCTCTTTGGGTTTTTTATAAATCGTCACTGGTCTTGCTCGTGTCGCTAGTCTCAAGGATATACTTTTTTTGGTTAAAATAAAAACGGCTGGTCTCTTAGCGCAAGTTAAGCTAATTATGGCATCAGATAGCGGAGTAAAAAATAGGCTNATGTTATTAACATGCGAAAATTGCAAAACTATTTTCCGTGTGGATGAAAAGGCCATTGCGCCGCAGGGACAGCAGGTACGCTGTTCGGTATGCAAACATGTCTGGAAGACTGAGCAAAAAGTAGCTGGCAAAATGCCTGATATTGGCCTGCTACGTGAAACAGCAGTCCGTTTGCGATACCCAGCTTTCATTATTTTGATTTTGATGTTCGTTTCTGGTGCACTATTCAGCTTCCGTGNCCCTTTGACTGCCCAGTTTCCTGGNTTGATCTCTTCATTTGACCTCGCGGGCCTAACAATTGTTCCCGATCCGTCTGTGTTAGAGGTGCGTGACTTAAATGCGCAATATTATGAAAACCTGCTTCGGGTGAGAGGAGTTGTTTTCAACAAAAGTGACTTCCGTGCTCATGCCTCAATGCTTAATTTGCGAGTGGTGGCCGCAAATGGTGCAGAGCTTTATCAGCAAAAAATCAAACCAGACGAATATTTTATTGATACAGGACAGTCTGTACCTTTTTTTGTTCAATTAGAGGTGAATGGTGCAAAAACAGTCAATGTCACTGTGGAAGNTGTGGCAGAACGCCTGCCTCCTCTCATGTTTTAGCCAGAAATCTAGTTTGTTCAACTAAATGGGTTGTNTTCGAGTTTCAGAAGATCATCAACACTGCGCCTTGGCCGCAAAACGTGAATTGCTCCTTTATGGATCATTACTTCAGCTGCCTCTGGACGTGTATTATAGTTTGACATCATCACAGCCCCATAGGCACCGGCAGACAGAACGGCCAAGACCTCACCTTCAGAAATTGCTGGCATGGCGCGGCCTTGCCCCAGATAATCACCTGTTTCGCAAACTGGTCCAACAATATCAGCAAGCCCCTTTTCAGGCTGGGGCGGGCCAACAGGTTCTATTCTGTGAAACGCCTCGTAAAGTGTNGGNCTGATNAGATCATTCATNGCCCCATCAACAATGATGAACCGCTTATCTTCNCCTCTTTTGACNTANAGNGTTCTGGTCANAANCACACCATTATCTGCGGNNATTGACCGTCCTGGNTCAAACCCCAGNTTATATGCCCGGNTGGCAAAGATNCGCGTNACCATTNGNCCATAGNCTTCAAAATNGGGTGTNGTGTCNCCTTCATAATCAACGCCAAGTCCGCCTCCTANATCCAGCATAGGCACATCCAGNCCTTCTGCACNAAGCATGTCAGCTAATGCNAGAAGTTCCTGATAGGCACGCTCAAACGGCTCCAGNTNGCNCAGNTGCGAGCCAATATGAACAGCAAGACCCCGTGGGATAAGTTTTGGATCAGAACATAACTTGTGATACAGCATGGCTGCTTCACCATCTGCCACAGGAATGCCGAATTTTGTTGAACGCTGACCTGTAGAAATTTTTGCATGGCTTCCAGGATCAACATTTACATTCACACGTAGGGCAACAGGGGCTTGCTTCCCTGTCTCTGCTGCAATTTGACTTATACGGACCAATTCAGTCGCTGATTCTGCGTTAATTTGGCCTATACCTGCCTGCAGAGCAGCTCTGATTTCATCATCTGTTTTGCCGACTCCCGAAAACACTATTTTATCAGGGGCAATTCCTGAGGAAAGGGCACGCTTCATCTCTCCACCTGAGACAATATCAGCGCCGGCACCCTGCTGTGCCAGTAGGCCGAGAACACCAAGTGACGAATTAGCTTTAACCGCATAATGCACAGCACAATCCAGCTCGGATACAGCGGCTGCGAAGGCAGCATAATAAGACACAATCCCATCACCTGAATAAACATAAAGGGGTGTGCCAAACCTTTTAGCTAGATCACCTGCAATGTGGTTGCCTATCGTCAGTTGGCCGTTTTCATCTCTTTTTATATGTCTCATCTGTTGTTCAGCTGGCCGCCTGTTCTGATTCAGTCACTTCAGATGGGCGTACCGGATTGCCTTTCTTGCCACAAGCTGTCAGCGTGCCTGCAATCAACAGGCCAGACAGTAAAATAATAAAACTACGCATGAGGTTCATTTCCTTGCAATGTTAGGTCGCGTCTGCGGGGTGCAGAAACTGGGCTCTGGCTTCAGTGATACGGGCGCGCACTTGGTCAGGGGCCGTGCCGCCATAGCTTGATCTGGCTGCCACAGCATGGTCAATGGATAAAACAGATTGAACTGCACCGGTCAGTTTTGGTTCAATAGACTGCAGTTCTTCCAGCGACAAATCATTCAGCTCACAACCTCTTTCATCTGCTAGAGCAACCAGCGTGCCAGTAATGTGATGCGCATCTCTAAATGGAATATTTAGCTCAGCAACAAGATAATCTGCCAGATCTGTTGCTACTGGATGACCTCTACTTAGAGCCTGACGCATTGCCTCCGGATGAGCGGTCATATCCTCAATCATACCTGTCATTGCCATCAGGCTAATGCAGAGTGATTTTTCCGCATCAAATACAGGCTCTTTATCTTCCTGCATGTCTTTGCCATAGGCAAGTGGCAGGCCTTTCAGGACAGTTAGCAACGCCACCATGTCACCCATAATCCGGCCAGGTTTTGCTCGGATCAACTCGGCCGCATCAGGGTTACGTTTCTGGGGCATGATGGACGAGCCTGTCGCATAAGCATCAGACAGGCTTATAAAGCCAAATCTATCCGTTGACCAGATAACAATTTCTTCGGCAAGGCGTGAAAGATGTGTTGCACAGATAGACGCTGCAGACATGAATTCAACAGCAAAATCACGGGCAGAGACGGCATCCATTGCATTTGCCATAGGCTGGTCAAAGCCTAGTAAGGCAGCTGTTTTATGCCTATCAATTGGATGCGACGTGCCGGCAAGAGCTGCCGCACCAAGTGGTGATTCATTTATCCGTTTCGCGCAGTCAGCAAAGCGGCTGCGGTCGCGTCCAAACATCTGCACATAAGCTAGCAGGTGAAAGCCAAAAGTTATCGGCTGGGCTGTCTGCAGATGCGTATAACCTGGCATCACGGTCTCGGCATGATTCTCTGCCTGATTCAGCAAAGCTGCCTGCAGCTCGGCAAGCATGCGATCAATATCTTCGACAGCTTCCCGCAGCCAGAGCCTGAGATCTGTGGCGACCTGATCATTCCGGGAACGGGCTGTATGAAGTCGTTTTGCTGGATCACCAATCAGCTCTGCGAGCCGCGTCTCGATATTCATATGAATATCTTCAAGTTGTTCTGAAAATGTGAATGAGCCTGTGGCAATCTCCTGTTCGATTTGCCGTAGGCCAGAAATGATTTGATCACGGTCATCAGTGGTCAAGATGTTCTGATCCGCCAGCATCTCCGCATGCGCAATTGACCCAGCGATATCTTGGCGGTACAGGGTTTTGTCGTAACTGATCGAAGCGTTAATTTCTTGCATCAGCTGTGTTGGGCCGCTCGCAAATCGGCCACCCCAGATGGCAGACGTTTTTTTCTGGTCAGAATGATGTGGTTTAGAGGGTATCATGCTTAATCCCCGTTCAAAGTATTACAGACTGTGGTATGATTGTTACTGCTCGCTTAAACTATTCTAACTTCAGGTGCCTTTTTATGTCTTATAGGACAGAAACGAGAAATGATCAGCCCCAAATCTTAACCCGCCGCCAAGTGGCGGCTTTGTTAGTTGCGCCCGTATTCATGGCTTTCCCCTGTTTTTCTGCCACAGCAGGTGAAGGTGCGCTGAAGCTAACAGAAGGCACGCAACCCTTGCCGGATACAGCGTTGATAACCCAATCTGGTGAGAAGTTGCAGCTTGCTGATTTGTCAGGGCAGGCGCTGCTGGTCAATTTTTGGGCAAGTTGGTGTGCGCCTTGTATTGTTGAACTGCCAGCTCTTGAGGCCGCAGCAACTCAGCTGATGGCTGAATCCATACAGGTAGTTTTGGTAAATCTTGACCAAGGTGGGGCAGCTGTTGCGCAGCCATTCTTGGATGAACGCGGCATCACTACCCCACTCTCAGTTTTCGATCCTAAAGGGGAATGGGCTCGTGCAGTTCGGTTGCAGGGCCTGCCCACCACTTTACTAATCAAGCCCGGGCAAGTTGAATACGCTGCGCACAAAGGCCCCGCAGAATGGGATTCAGCTCCCATCCTTTACCGCATCAGGGCTTATTTTAAATAATTGTCAGCTTGTCCCGGCAACATGCTGAACTCACCCTTCTGGTCAGCCGAGTTCTGAGTCAAGCTCAGGCACAGCGTCAAACAAATCAGCGACCAGCCCGTAATCGGCAACCTGAAAAATCGGGGCTTCGTCATCTTTGTTAATGGCGACAATAACCTTGCTGTCTTTCATACCAGCCAGATGCTGAATCGCACCAGAGATTCCGACCGCAATATAGAGCTTGGGTGCCACTATCTTTCCTGTCTGTCCGACTTGCAGATCATTGGTTACAAAGCCCGCATCTACCGCAGCCCTCGATGCCCCAATTGCCGCGCCAAGTTTATCAGCAAGTTGTTCAACCAACTCAAAGTTTTCTTTACTTCCAAGGCC
>PBLM01000027.1 GCA_002721775.1 Rhodospirillaceae bacterium
GCTGGAGTAGGCATAGGCGCTATATGGGCCAATCTGATTAGCACCATCTGAGCAGCCGTCTTCGGGTTTGGTGCGTCTTTGATTTCACGGTGACCGTTCAGCAGTAACTGCCAGGCCCGGCCCAGACGAGCAATGCCTGCGGTTGCGATTGCTGTAAGCATCCGACTTTGCGCCTCAGGCTGGTCAGACGAGTCTGCCCCGCCTGCTATCAGGCTGGCCAGATGGATATTATCTAGCATATCAGCGATAAAGACATCAGGTTCTGCTCCGCAAGCATCTGCTGTTGCAAACAGGTCGAGTGCCGCTGCTGTCTGCCCGTTAAGACAGGCTTGCAGGATCTTCAAAATCAAATCAGTATTGACCTGGCCCAGCATATCCAGAACAGCCTGTTCTGAAATTTCATCAGCGTTCATCGCTGCGGCCTGGTCAAGTAGGGACAAAGCGTCTCTGACAGAGCCTTCAGAGGCCTTGGCAATATGTACAAGCGCGTTCGCCGCCGCCTTTATCTGTTCTGAGTCTGCAATGGTCTGCAGGTGATGTGTCATCACATCAACAGGAACTCGGCGTAGATCAAAACGCTGACATCTGGACAGGATGGTCACAGGCACTTTCCGGATTTCAGTTGTGGCGAAGATAAATTTCACATTATCAGGCGGTTCCTCAAGTGTCTTTAGCAAGGCATTGAACGCACTGCGTGACAGCATGTGAACTTCGTCGACGATATAGATTTTAAAACGGGCAGATACAGGCCTGTAGGCCGCACCATCAATAATATCGCGCACATCATCGACACCTGTTTTGCTGGCGGCATCCATTTCAAGAACATCAATATGGCGCCCGTCATTGATATCCTTGCACGGGTCGCAGGCCCCGCAGGGCGACATAGTAGGCCCTCCTGCTCCGTCTGCTCCTTCACAATTCAGACCTTTTGCCAGGATACGGGCCGTTGATGTTTTGCCGACTCCGCGCACGCCAGTTAGAATAAAGGCATGCGCTAGTCTGCCTAGAGCAATTGCATTCGTCAGCGTTTGGACAAGCGCGTCCTGACCGATCATCTCCTCAAAAGTGGCAGGGCGGTATTTGCGGGCCAGAACGCGGTAAGGTTGGTCTGCGATGTTTGTCATAGGTAAAAGAATATCGGTTTATTGCTGGCCTGACCAGACCCTGTTCCGCTTTACGGTCAGCCCTTGTCTAGGATTTTTGTCGGCAAAAGATCAGACGGTTGCTTGGACCTTATCGTAAATCATCTGACAAATCATGAAAGGCTGGATGACCCGATTAGTGCAGACTGTGGCTGCTTCCTTTCGGACCTGGCCTGGTCACCCTGACCATTCGTCCACCCAACCTTCCGCCGCGGATTATGCGTGAAATGCACTGTATAAACAAGCTTTTTCAGTGTGTTTTGCCCGCTGATTGCAGAGCTGGTTTCAGCAGCGGTTAGCTGGATAGCTGCCCAGCACTGTGATTCCTCCATCTGTGCAGTAAAACTGTAGCTCATCCAGCGCTTGTTTCATTGCTGGACTGTCAATGTGTCCTTCACAATCAGCATAGAATCGGGCTGCTTTTAATGACCCGTTTAGCATGTACGATTCTAGCTTTGTTAAATTGATATTGTTGGTCGCAAACCCGCCTAAACATTTATATAGGACAGCAGGAACTGACCTTACTTCAAAAATGAGAGTTGTCATGGTCGGCCTAGTTGGGTCAGGGGCCTTTTGGAATTTACGTGACATTATAAGAAAACGCGTTGTGTTTGTNTTTTCATCCAGAATGTCTGCNTCCAGAATATCAAGATCATAAATCTNTGCNGCTAGTGCAGAGGCAACNGCCCCAATNTGCGGTTCNCCGCGAGCTGCGATNTCCTTGGCNGCTCCTGCTGTATCTGTGTGAATGACNGGTTTTATNCCATGAGCCNGNAGNGACTTACGGCATTGGGCCAACCCCTGTTCATGACTGTGTACTTCTGTTATTTGATCTGGTCTGACGCCTTTGAGGCCCAACAACTTATGGTGAACAGGTTGGTAATGCTCACCAATAATGTACAGGCCTGACTCAGGAAGCAAATGGTGAATATCTGCCACACGTCCAGCAGTAGAATTTTCTACCGGAACCATGGCCAGGTCGGCGTCGCCGTTCTGTACGGCAGCGATCATTTCTGAAAAACTCTCGCAAGGCAGTGGTATGTGCATAGGCGCATGTGTGTTGCATGCCATATGGGAATAAGCTCCGGGCACGCCTTGAAAGGCTATTTTTCTCTTGTCTGCCATGTCTAGCCCCTTTTCCCCTCATCTGTGCATTTGTTTACGCTGTTTTCGTAGGCTTTTCAAATCTNCTACCTGATCTTATTCTAAGCGCAATCTAACCTCCGCTAGATCGTCTNCTGTATCAATGCCGCCAGGCGCATAGTCAACCACAGCAACGCCGATTTTCATACCGGCTTCTAATGCGCGAAGCTGTTCCAGCTTTTCAGATAATTCTAAAGGCGAAGGCGGAAGGTGGACAAATGTTGAAAGGGCCTTTCGCCGCCAGCCATAAAGGCCAATATGATGTAGAAAACCCTCTGGCCCGTCTGGAATAGNTGCGCGGCTNAAATAAAGGGCACGGCCAGCGCGCTTGNTGTTATCTGTAAAGCTNACNACAGCTTTAACAATNTGTGANTTGACAGCNTCTTCNTGNCTGGCGGGNGCGGCAAGGGTGGTTAAGTCCCAGTTTGGNTCACGCAGCATCTCAGCCANCTTTNCCAACAGCGCCGGATCCAGTTCAGGTAAATCGCCCTGCAGATTAATGACGTCCTCATACCGGCCTTTAGAATCTATGTGGCATAATGCCTCATAGATTCTATCGGATCCTGAGGGATGGCTCGCAGCTGTCAATACCGCCTGCCCACCAACTGCCTCAATAGTTTGAGCAATTTCTGAGCTGTCTGTAGCTACAAATACAGGCCCCAGATCAGCTTTCACGGCCTTTTCCCACACATGGCAAATCATAGGTTTACCAGCAATTTCAAGTAGTGGTTTTCTTGGGAGTCTTGCTGCACTTATGCGAGCAGGGATAAGGGTGAGAATATCAGTTGTCATAACAGGATGTTTTTTAAATCAATGAAATTGCTAATTAAACTGAACATAAGGTTTCATATTTTGGGCTGGCTGGCAAAGAAAAATGACCAATGCTGATTGGCCTTCAGGACTTGAGACAATCTAAAAATTGCGGTATCACAACACTCATGAGGAACGCCTGCTTTGGCCGCAGGTGCTTTTAAGTGGGAAAGATAATCAGGTTGAACATGGATATACCTGTCCTTTTAAAGTTCTGGGGAATGCAAAAGTATGGATGATTTAAAATTCAATAAGGCCGCAGCTGGTTTTCTTATGGCTGGCCTAATCGCTTTGGGCGGATATAAAATTGCAGAAATCCTAGTTCCGCATCAGAAGTTGGCGGAAAATTCTTATCCGATTCAAACCACCGAGCAGGTTGCCTCTTCATCCTCCGTTGCAACACCTGTTGGTCCTGAACCTATTTTAGCTATGCTGGCTGATGCTGATATTGCTGCTGGGCAGAAAGTTGCTAAGAAATGCACAGCCTGTCATGTGTTTGACAAGGGTGGTAAGAACAAGGTTGGGCCTGCCCTGTGGAACATTGTAAATACAGGTAAGGGTCAAATCGATGGCTATGCTTATTCTGAAGCACTGGCCGGGTTTGGCGGGGCATGGGATTATCAGTCACTGAACCAATTCTTTTATAAGCCAAAAGTCTACATCTCAGGCACAAAAATGAATTTTGCTGGCTTGAAGAAGCCGGCAGACAGAGCCAATCTGATTGCTTATTTGCGTGGTCAGGCAGATCAGCCAGCAGCGTTGCCAACTAGTGACGAGATAGCCGCAGAGGCCCAATGACAGATAAGAGTCTGGATAGGTCACAAATAGATGCGTTTTTGGCGACGCTTCCTGCCCTCAGCCGCCCTTTGATTGACCAGTATTTCCGTTCTGACTTTTCTGTTGAGCAAAAAGCTGATGACAGCCCGGTTACTATTGCGGATAAATCTGTTGAAACTGAATTGCGACAGGCTATTCTGGCCGCCTTTCCTGATCATGCGATTATTGGGGAAGAACAGGGTGGTGTTGCAGACCGACAAATCTGCTGGGTGATTGATCCAATCGACGGGACTCGTGCCTTTGTGATTGGCAAACCCTTATTTGGCACCCTTGTTGGTGTTGCCCGCGATGGCAAACCGTTTGCTGGTCTTATTGACATGCCGGCCCTTAATGAAACTTATTTAACCCAAGACCAGCGCAGCTACCTTGTTACTGGGTCAGCACAATCAGCTCTATCTGTCAGCAGCTGCTGCAAGCTTGACCANGCTCAGATTGCAACCACTAGCCCAGAGGCNTTCACAATNGAAGGTCTGGAAAGGTTTAACAGATTGGGCAAGGCCTGCCGCTCAACTCACTATGGCGGTGATTGTTATAATTATGCGCTTTTAGCCGCAGGGCATCTTGATCTGGTGATGGAACATCAATTAGCAATCCATGATTTTATGGCTTTGATCCCGGTTTTAAAGGGGGCTGGAGCTATTGTCACAGACTGGTCCGGGCAGCCGCCTGATTTATCCTCNGACGGCTCGCTTTTGGTGGCGGCAACGCTTGAGCTGCATAAAGCTGCCCTTGATGCGATCAGCTAAATGGACTTGCAATAAACTAAATTGAAAGCCTGCACAGTTAAGATGATTACCATTGCTTATCATGATGGCACGCCAGAGACTAAAAAACAGACCTTATGGGCAGAACGCCTAACCGCACGCCTGGAGCATATCAGACTGGTGCCGCTGTCCGCCCCACAGGCGGAAGATGCTGAAATCGCGCTGGTCTGGCTTCCACCTGCAGGACGCTTGCGCCAGCTGAACCAGTTGCGCCTTATTGTCTCTCTTGGTCAGGGTGTTGACCATTTATTCAGTGATCCATATCTGCCTAATAATGTGCCTGTGGTGCGGCTCGTTGACCCCAATATGTCACATGCGCTGTCGCACTGGGTGGTACTGGCCTTACTAGACCATTTACGTGATGGGCCGGCCTACAGACTGGCCGCTGCAGAACGCCGGTTTGACGTTCTGCCTCAACGTCAGACAGAACAGATGCCTGTTGCGGTTTATGGGCTTGGAGCAATTGGCAGTGTGATTGCCCACCGANTGACCGCGCTTGGATTTGCCGTTCAGGGTTGGTCACGCCGCCCCCGTGATTTAGGGCTATCTGTACAGACACATCACGGTGAGCAAGGGTTTCGAAATATAGTTTCTAGCTGTGTGGCCCATATCTGTATTTTGCCATTGACTGTGCATACAAAAAACTTATTTTCAGCCGATGTTTTTGCGGCGATGCCGGCTGGGTCTTATTTTATCAATGCTGGACGTGGTCATCAGGTAGAGGAAGATGCCCTGTTGAACGCCGTCCGTACAGGTCATCTTTCTGGGGCAGCGTTGGATGTATTTGTTGAAGAACCGCTGCCAGATACGCATCCGTTCTGGACAGAAGCCCGCATTGCGATCTGGCCTCATGTTGCTGCNCAAACCAANCCNGATACAGCTGCTGANCAAGTTGCTCAGGCCATTTCAACAGTGCTGGCAGGAGGTCAACCTGAACACATTGTCGACAAGGTCAGAGGCTACTGATTAGCGTTGGCAAGCTGTTTGATGTAAGCAAAGCTGGTTCGCAGTCCCATAGCTTCGCCGCCTTTGGGCCGCCCTGGCCGTGCAGATAAATTCCACGCCATTACATCAATATGGGCCCAGTTCACCTGTTTGCCTGTAAAACGGCGCAGGAATAAAGCTGCTGTGATAGCCCCACCATAACCGCCTGCATTTCCTGTACTGGAAAGGCCTGCCTGACCAGCATCAAGATAGCGATCATACGCATCAAATAAAGGCAGCTGCCACACCGGGTCATCAACATCCTCACCAAGATCCATCATGTCTCGGGCGGTATTTGACTGGTTACAGAAAAGGGCAGGACATTCGGTGCCCAATGCAACGCGGGCGGCCCCCGTCAGTGTGGCAAAATCAAGCAGGAAGTCGGGTTTTGGATGATCATCATCATGCAGGGCATGATATAGCGCATCAGCAAGCACAAGTCTTCCTTCTGCATCTGTGTTGCCGACTTCAACAGGAATTCCGGCTGCTGTTTCAATCACATCAAGTGGGCGCATGGCGTGAGCAGAAATTGCATTTTCAGCAGCTGCGATCAGCACCCGCAACCGGCAGTTTACGCCGGCTGTCATCAGCGCAGCTGCAATTCCCAGCACATGGGCAGCACCTCCCATATCCTTTTTCATGATTTCCATTGCTTTTGACGGCTTGATATCCAGCCCGCCACTGTCAAAGCTGATGCCTTTTCCTACCAGCGTGATCACAGGGCCGCTGTCACCCCATTGCAGCTCTATCATGCGGGGTTTGATCTCCGCAGCCCGGCCAACAATATGCAAGGCAGGGGCATAGTTTTCCAACGACTCACCGCTGACCACAGAAAAACGGGCAGAATAGGCTTGTGCAATTTCACGCGCAACTTGCTCAATGCCAGCCGGCGTCATTTGATTTGCAGGCATATTTACCATTTCACGGACAATGTGTGTACCCAGGACAAGTGCAGAGCTATCTGTGCAGACAGCCTTATCGCTCAAAGCTAATAGAGGCAAAGTTTTGTTAGCCTCTTTTGTCTTATGAGGTGCGAACTGGTACTGGGCTAGCCCCCAGCCCAGTTGGATGTCACTAACAGCTATATCTGCTGCAAAGGTAAAGTCAGGGTGCCAGCTACCTGGTGGAAGATTACAAGCTACCCTGGCAATATCCCACAGAGGCGTTTTACCCATCACAACTACACCGCTTCTCATGCCGCCATTCTGATCAGGCAGACAGGTAAACTGGCCTGCTTTTGCTCTGAAATTTGTCGCCTTCAGCCAGTTTTTTTGGCTCTCACCCTGAGCGGTGACAAAGGCATCTAATTGATCCTTTTGCACGATAAAAAGTGGCATGCTGACTTCACTCGGGGCTGTCAGTCCAGTTCGGCAGGAAAATATTGTCATATCACATGGTCCTGTTTGGGAGAGAAGATGCGGTGTTTTAGTCAGGCCTTATTTGCTACTTGCCTTTGCAAAGTTCATAACAGAGGGCAGACTTACAGCCAGATAGATACCGCGGATAATTAAATAAAGAATAAATGCAAACAGTAACCCGTCAAGATGATGTGGATTAAAAAAGTTAGTTGACGATAGAATGACAAGCCAAGCAAATACAGAAAACGCTGTGATCATCCCATTATGCATGTGCAAGGTGCTTGCCGCCCTAAAAAGCTAGCGGTATGTTTGAGGTCATCACCGGGCATGATAATCGCTTGATATGACTTTAGGAAGCGTGTGCAGCTGAGATGGTTGTCATTCTGTTACGTTCTTTCGTTACAGACTAGGAGCGTGACCGTGATTAATCCATTTATGGCCTGAGCAGCCGCCCATGAATGCGGTTAGACGCCTCTCATCTAAAAGGGTAAACTTCTGGCCCGTTGCTCTTTCTGATAATTAGCTTGCTTGACCGTGTTTTTATATCACTAGTCTCGGCTTCAGATATAGGCTAAATTCAAATAAAATTTACTGATAATCGTCTGGTCAAATCTTCAAAAGCGATACCTCCAGCCCATGTCATCCACATCAAAACAGAGTGCTGCTTCTTGGCACACCCAGCTGGCCGGATGGGTCCATCGCCGCTCAACCTTGTGGATTCTTCTGTCTGTTTTGGCTTTTGGTATTTTGATTGGTCATCAGACCCTTGGTGTGATTGACAGGGATGAGGCACGGTTTGCACAGGCCAGTAAACAGATGCTGGCCAGTGGCGACTATATCACGCCGCGCTTTATGGATGAGTTACGGGCAAAAAAGCCTATTGGAATTTACTGGCTTCAGTCTGTTTGTGCCACTTTGTTTGGGCAGGCAGATATTGCCAGCTACCGCCTGCCCAGCCTGGTAGGGTTTTTGCTCAGCCTCGTTCTGATTTTCCGGTTCAGCCAATCTCTCTGGCCGTCCTCGTCCGGACCTGCACAAGGGCTGATAGCAGTGTTGCTCTTAGCCTCTTCACCCTTGCTTATTGCTGAAGCCCATCTGGCTAAAACAGATTCAGTTCTTCTGATGGTTTTGCTTGTCCAGCAATTAATGTTATGGCGGATTTACAAAAACAGGTTTAATGAGGAGGAGCGTCCGCCTTGTTTGGCATTTTGGGTTTGTATGTCTCTTGGTATTTTGGTCAAAGGGCCTATCAGCCCGCTTCTTGCAATGACAAGCTGTTTAGTTTTATGCGGGCTTGATCGGCATGTTGGTTGGCTGAAAAAGCTGCAGTTGTTTAAAGGCCTCCTTGTGGTCTGCTGCCTTGTTCTACCCTGGGCAATTGCGGTCAGCTCAGCAACAGACGGAGCTTTTCTAGACATTGCAATCAAGGGTGATTTTCTGTCCAAAGTTCAGTCAGCGCAGGAATCACATGGTGCGCCACCAGGGACATATCTGGCTTTGTTGGGGGTGCTGTTCTGGCCTGGCTTGGCTTTTGCTGGTCATATTGCTGGTCTTGGCCGCCAGCTTATTACTGGGGATGCTGCCCGATTTTGTCTAGCCTGGTTCGTAGGTTATTGGCTGGTCATTGAATTTGTTCCGACCAAATTGCCCCACTATATTCTGCCTGCCCTGCCCGCTCTCGCATTGTTAATAAGTCACGCGTTGTGCAGCAGAATGCCGCAGCGAACACGTCTGACACGGTGGATTTCTGAAGGGTTTATGTTTCTAGCGAGCATATGTGGATTGGTGTTGGTCGCAGCTCTTCTTTGGGCGTCTGTTCGCTTTGGAGGTGTAACAGGTGGCCGCGCCTTTCTATTTGCCCTAGTCACAGCCTGTCTGATTGCTATGAGTCTTTGGCGTTTATGGCTCTGGCGACAGCATCATCGGCTGGGAGATATTCTGGTTGTCCTGGGTTGCGGTGCGCTTGCACATATAATTGCCATTGCCGGTGTTGTTGCTGGGGCGTCTGCCATTCATATTTCCAGCCGTCTTGCCGCGGAAATTAAAAGGCTGCCTAACCAGCCGGCAATTATTAGCCTTATTGGCTATCATGAACCATCAGCTGTTTTTCACCTTGGTCGCGATATTCTGCTGCTGAATGCGGATGAGGCGGCTGTATTTATGGCTGACTCAAAAGATGGTCTCGCTGTGGTTGAGCAGTCAGAACGACAGGCTTTTCTAGGCTTAGCTGATAAGTTAGGTTTAAGCTTGGTCAGCTCAGCTCGTGTCAGCGGGTTTAATATTTCACGCGGCCGGGATGTTGAACTGATCTTATATCAGCGCTCCAGCCTTTGAAAAACATTATAAAGGTTGCGCCTCATTGACCTTGAAGGACTCAGCCGGTATAGGATGTTACCTTAACATTTTAAGCAGATTGAATAGAAGTTTACCGGACTAAAATCACCATGCCAGTAACCGCCACCCCAGATATCTCGGTTCTCGTGCCTGTGATGAATGAACAGGGAAATATCAGGCAATTAATTGACGAAATTGCAGCTGTATATGCGGATAGGCCTTTTGAGATAATCTATGTGAATGACGGCAGTGATGATGGAACGGCTGATGAACTAAACAACGCTGCTGCTGCAATCAAGCAATTGCGGGTTTTGACCCATGAAAGATGCACGGGCCAGTCTGCAGCCTTGCGGACAGCCCTTTACAAGGCGCGCGCGCCGCTGATCGCAGTGCTGGATGGTGATGGTCAGAACATCCCCTCTGACCTGCCTGCTCTTGAATCTGCCTTGCTGACTATCCGACCTGCACAGGGGATGGCGGCCGGCGTGCGCGTGGCGCGCAAAGATACAGGCATGCGTCGATGGGCATCTGCCTTTGCCCGTTCTGTCCGCCGCGCACTGCTTGGTGATGATCATCCAGACAGTGGCTGTGGTATAAAGATTGTCGATCGTGACCTGTTTATGCGTCTGCCTTTCTTCAACCATATGCACAGATTTATGCCGACACTTATACAGGGTGAGGGCGGTAGGGTTGTTGCGGTCCCTGTCGGTCATCGCGCGCGCACAGCCGGTAAGTCCAAATACGGCATTCTTGACCGTCTTTTTGTCGGGATTGCAGATTTATTTGGGGTGATCTGGCTGATGCGCAGACGCTCTGATCCCGGTAATGTGACTGAAAAATTCTCGACTGAACAGGTGCTGAATAAAAACCCAAAATCACGCTCAGGCAAAAAACCTGCGGTAAAAGCTGCATCCGCAGTCAGACAAAAATCGGCACAGAAAGGCTGAGCATGCTGGATGCAATCTCATTTATCATTGGTGAAACGGCGCTCCTACTTGGGCGGGGGCTTCTTACAGTTCTGCCATTTTTGCCAGAAACTCTGGAGACACACCCAGAACAGCTGATGATTATTATTGGCTTTGGAGGTCAGGGCCTTTTTGCTATGCGGTTTATCATACAGTGGCTAAAATCTGAGGGTGAAGGTAGATCTGTGATCCCGCTGGCCTTTTGGTATTTTTCGATTGGTGGGGGGCTCATACTGTTTTTATATGCGTTATGGCGCAAGGATCCTGTGATTATCTGTGGGCAGGGTCTTGGCCTGTTTATCTATTTGCGCAATTTGTATCTCATTTATCGCGAACGCCAACAGGCCTGAACTCGCCTACAAGCGTGTATTTCCCATCGCCAGAATCAACCGCCAGTCCTCTTCTGACACAGGCACAACAGATAATCGTGATTGTTTGACAAGGGCCAGCTCAGCCAGACGAGATTCAGCTTTAATATCTGTCAGACTGACAGGTGTCTGCATATCCTTGATGGCCCTTACAGAAACCATTCCAAATCGGCCTGTCGGATCAGTGGGATCCAGATGCCAAGTTTTGATCACATCTACAATGCCGACGATACGCTTTTCATTGACAGAGTGATAAAAAAAACCGAGATCGCCAATCTGCATAGCTTTCATATTGTTGCCAGCCTGATGATTACGAACGCCATCCCAACCTTCGCCTTCATCTCCTTTTGCAAGCTGGTCCTGCCATGACCATGTTCCAGGCTCTGATTTAAATAACCAATATGCCATTGCTGCGCCTTTCGTCTCTCAAACTTAATTTACCTTGCTGCTCATTCCTTCATGGCCTGCCGGGACAGCAACGCTGAGATCCGGGTGTGAATATTTGCACCGCCATTCACAATATCATCTACCGCAAAACATATCGGCAGTTCAATGGACTCATATTTTGCGCGCGCTCTCAATGTTGCTGCCGAAAACCGGCCTTCTGCTAGTGACGAGGGTACAGGCTTACCATTGCCCAGAGCAAAGCCAAACGCCATATTGCGTGAATGTGGCCCGGAACAGGATAAAACCAGATCTCCCATCCCGGCCAGGCCGGATATAGTGCGACTTTCCGCACCCAGCCGGCTGGCCAAACGTGCTGTTTCAGCAAGACCCCTTGTAATCAGTCCGGCCCTTGCATTATCGCCAAGAGCCTGGCCTGCACAGATGCCCGCCGCAATGGCTATGACATTTTTGACCGCACCGCCTAGTGCCGCCCCGATTATATCACTGCCCTGATACAGCCTAATACTGCTTGCTGAAAACTGTGTCGCAATCTGCGCAGACACATTAGCTTTGTCGCTTGCTGCCAACAGCGCGGTAGGCAGATCCCATAGAACCTCATCAGCAAAGGATGGGCCGGTTAGCATGGCCAGTGGGCGGCTGACAAGATGGGTGCGGGCATATTCAGGTAGAAACAGCCCGCCTTTATGCGGATCAGAAATCAGACCTTTTGCACAGAGCACAATCGGTATGTCCGCAGGAGCAAAGGCGCTTATTATTTTGAAACTCTCCTCATGTGCCGATACAGGAAGCGCAAGATAAATCAAATCAGCGGTCTGAAGACAGCTTTCGTCATCTGTTACCTGAAAGTTGTCCAATCCTGTTACTTCAGGCAGCTGTCGGATATGGCCAGCGGCAAGATTAACAGCTGTCTGTTGCGATCGAACCAGAATTTGGCAATCAAGAGCTGCATTCTTGCGTAATTGATGGGTGAGGGCTGCCCCCCAGCTGCCGCCACCCATGATGATGATCTTTTGCGTTTGTGTCATATTTTCCAATTTGTCAATTTCGTTCTTAACTTTAACAGTCTTTGTTTAGATAAAAAATATTACTTATCAGTTGCGCACGCCGCGGCCTGGCGGCGGCGACGCGGTCTCGTCCAAAGGCCATCGGGGACGCGGCACAAAGGAAAGGGAGCTGGTTTTGCCTGCTATTTTATATTCATGTCCGACCCAAGCAATCATCGCCCCATTATCTGTGCATAGCGCTGCAGGGGGAATAAAGACTTCAAAACCATGTTCATTAGCGAGCGTTTTCAGCGTCGTGCCGATTAGTTGATTCGCGGCCACACCACCTGCAATGACCATACGGCGTTCATTCTGGGAATCAGCAAAACGAACCAGTGCTTGTTTTACCCTGTCACACAGGCTGACCGTTATTGCCTGTTGCAAGCTGGCTGCAAAGTCATTCACATTCTCGTTGCCTACCGCCACTGCCTGTGCCCACCGTTGCGCAAAAGCTGTTTTCAGACCGGAAAATGAAAAATGGCAATCTGGCTCACCTTTTCGCGGATAAGGCAGGCGGACAGCTGACGCATCGCCTGTTTTAGCAGCAACCTCAATCGCAGGGCCGCCCGGATAGCCAAGGCCCAGCAAAGCTGCACCTTTATCAAAGACCTCACCTGCTGCATCATCCATGGTTGTGCCCAGCCGCTCATAATGGCCTGGGCCTAGCACGCTAAGCAGCTGCGTGTGACCGCCTGATACCAGCAGCAATAGATATGGGTAGGCAATATCATCTGTAAGTCGGGCGGTCAGTGCGTGCCCCTCCAGGTGATTTACCGCAAAATAAGGTATACCCAAGGCAGAGGCCATCGCTTTGGCTGTCATTGTCCCGACCAGGACCCCACCGATAAGTCCCGGCCCACCTGTGGCCGCAATCCCGTCCAAATCAGTCAGCTGGCATCCGGCAACTCTGCAGACAGATTCGATCACTTTATCGATCACATCCAGATGTTGACGAGCAGCGATTTCCGGCACAACACCGCCATGTTCAGCATGCAGCGCTGCTGATGAGGCAATTTGCTGAGCTAAAATTGTCTTGTCTGAACGCACAATTGCGGCAGCGGTCTCATCACAGCTGCTTTCAAGACCAAGAATAAAGGTCTGTGGTTTTATCATTCTGCGGTAATAGCCCAAATGAAAGACAGCGTAAATGGGTGTTGCTCTATGATCTAGTTGTTTCGGCTCGTGCCAGTAATTATCCTTTTGGTGGGTGGGAAAGAAGGTTGCTTTCCAAATGGCTCTAGTTTTACCTTTACGGTGGGGAAAAAATGGAAAGTAAAGCAGATGCTGAAACACACAGCATTGTATGATTTGCATCAGGAACGTGAGGCAAAATTGGCGCCTTTCGCTGGATTTGATATGCCGTTATATTATCATTCAGGTGCGCTGAAGGAACATCTGTTCTGCCGTGAAAAAGCGGCTATTTTTGATGTCAGCCACATGGGCCAGATAGAAATTAAAAACCCGTCTGTACCAGCTGACAGTGCTGCTAAGACGATTTTATCAGGATTAGAGCAGCTTATCCCTGCTGATCTGCTATCACTGCCGGCTGGACGGCAACGCTATGGGTTGTTGCTGACACCAGAAGGTGGCATTGCGGATGATCTGATGGTCATGCATATGGGCGATCATATCCGCTTAGTGGTTAATTCGGCCTGTGTTGAAAAGGATATAAATTATCTGCGCAGTCACTTTGAAAACCGCCTGCCTTTAAGCCTAATGCAATTGCCGCGGGCGCTTGTCGCTGTTCAGGGACCAATGGCGGAAGCGGTCATGTCTGAACTGTTTGCTGGGTTAGGAGATTTGTCCTTCATGCACCTGAGACATTTTTCCTTTGACGGGCACGAGGTTCAGATTTCACGTTCTGGCTACACAGGTGAGGATGGATTTGAGGTCAGTCTGCCAAATGTTTCTGCACGTCTATTTGTTGAAGCGGTATGTGCTACGGGCCAGGCAGAATTGGCTGGTCTTGTCGCAAGAGACAGTTTAAGGCTAGAAGCAGGTTTGTGCCTATACGGACAGGATATGGATGAAAGCGTTTCGGTGATGGATGCGGGGCTGGGCTGGGCGGTTGGCCGAGCACGCCGATCTGGGGGCGTACGGGAAGGCGGATTTCAAGGTGCCGAAAGAACGTTGGCAGAATTCAAAGGCGGCGCTGCATGGAAACGAGTTGGCGCCCGGTCCCACACAAACAGGCCTGTGCGCACAGGAGCACAGATTTTTGTAGAAGAAACGGCAACAAAAGCTATCGGCAGTGTGACCTCTGGCTCACCTGCCCCGTCTGCGGGCTGCCCTGTTGTGATGATGCGGCTTAAGGGCACACACCAAATCTCTTCAGGGGATGTCGTCTGGGCTGATGTCAGGGGTCGACGCATTGCGCTAACTATTTGTGACATGCCCTTTTTTGCTCACCGCTTTAAACGATAAGGGAAGAAAGAATGATAAAATATTCAGAAGAACATGAATGGGTAAAGCTTGAGGGTGATGTGGTGACTGTTGGCATCACAGATTACGCCCAGAATGAGCTAGGTGACATTGTGTTTGTTGAACTGCCCGAGCCTGGCACAGCTGTGTCTGCAGGTGGGGACATGGCAACGGTGGAAAGTTTTAAGGCTGCATCTTCTGTTTATGCGCCACTTAGCGGCGAAGTCGTTGAAATCAATGACACGCTTGAAGCTGACCCGGCGCAGGTCAATACAGACCCTATGGGCGATGGCTGGTTTGTGAAAATAAAAATTGAGGATCCAGCTGCCCTTGACAAGCTTCTGGATGAAGAGGCTTACAAAAAGCTCACGCAGTAGTGTGTAGGTCTTCAAAAAAGTAGAAAGAAACTTATATAAGCAATCACGTCATTAGCATACACAAAATCCAATTTGAAAGGTGGATATTATGACAAGTTATCGGTCCCTGGAAACTGATGCACAAGAAAAATTTGTTGTTCGTCACATAGGCCCGTCCCGCACTGATATTAATGATATGTTGACTGCAATCGGATTTGATAATCTTGACCAGATGACAAAGGCAATTGTGCCGTCAAATATTCTGATGGACACGGATATGGCGCTGTCGCCAGCAATGAATGAAACGGCTCTTCTGTCTCATATGCGCGGCCTTGCTGCTGAAAATACTGTGCTTACCTCTCTTATTGGCCAGGGTTATTATGGCACGGTTACGCCACCTGTTCTGCTTCGAAATATCCTGGAAAACCCTGCCTGGTATACAGCCTATACACCTTATCAGCCTGAGATCAGTCAAGGGCGGCTGGAAGCACTGCTGAATTTTCAGACTATGGTTTGTGATCTAACCGGGCTGGATATGGCAAATGCCTCTCTTCTGGATGAAGCAACAGCTGCTGCGGAAGCAATGGCTGTGGCCAGACGTGTCAGCAAATCTGTAGCAGATGTCTTTTTTGTTGATGAAGCCTGCCACCCGCAGACGATTGCCGTGATTAAGACACGAGCAGAACCACTAGGCTGGCAGGTAAAAATTGGCTGTCCTGTAAAAGAGTTTAATGCTGAAGAGGCGTTTGGCGTGTTGCTGTCCTATCCGGCATCAACAGGTGAGCTTCTTGATTTTTCTGCCCTGACTGAAAAAGCAAGGTCGGCAGGGTGTTTCTGCATTATGGCTTGCGATCTGCTGGCGATGACGTTACTGAAAGCTCCGGGTGAACTTGGTGCAGATATGGCTGTTGGCTCTGCCCAGCGTTTTGGCGTGCCAATGGGCTATGGCGGCCCGCATGCAGCCTTTATGGCAACAGCTGACCGGCATAAGCGGGCTTTACCTGGCCGGATTATCGGCGTATCTGTGGATGTTGCTGGCCAACCTGCTTATCGTTTGTCCTTGCAGACGCGTGAACAGCATATCAGGCGCGAAAAGGCTACTTCCAATATTTGCACAGCTCAGGCTTTGCTTGCGGTAATGGCATCTATGTATGCGGTCTGGCACGGGCCTGATGGACTAAAGTCTATCGCTGAACGTGTAAACAGGCTAGCCTGTATTTTTGCTAACGGTGCGCGCGTAGCAGGCCTTTCCGTTATAAGTGATCACTTTTTCGATACAGTTCACATCGAAACAAACACAGCAGATAAAGTGATTGAGGCTGCTCGTCGGGCAGGTCTTAATCTGCGCCGCACAAGAAAAGGGGTTAGCCTGTCTTTTGATGAAACGTCTAATGAACGGCTTGTAACAACTCTGTGGCAGATTTTTGGTATAGATGCAGATTTTGAAGTCTGTGACCAAAAACACTCAGGGTCTGTACCGCTGCCTCTTGTTCGGCAGTCTGATTTTCTAACTCATCCTGTATTTCATAGTTATCGTTCGGAAACAGAAATGATGCGATATCTGCGTCATTTGGCAGATAAGGACCTGGCCTTGGACAGGACGATGATTCCGCTTGGCTCTTGCACCATGAAGCTGAATGCAGCTGCTGAGATGATGCCTATAAGCTGGACTGAGTTTGCAGATATTCATCCCTTTTGTCCTGCAGAACAGGCTGCTGGCTATCACAAGATGATAGACACACTCTGTTCTGACTTGTGTGAGATTACTGGATATGACGCGGTGTCCATGCAGCCCAATTCAGGCGCACAAGGGGAATATGCAGGGATGATGGCGATCCGTGGTTATCTTGCTTCTATAGGTCAGGCTAGCCGGAATGTTTGCCTGATCGCTTCATCCGCACATGGCACAAATCCAGCCTCAGCGCAGATGGCAGGTTTCACTGTTGTTGTTGTGGATTGTGATGAAAAAGGAAATATAGATCTGGATGATCTGGAGCAAAAAATTGCTCAGCATGCGGACAGTGTAGCCGCGATCATGGTTACCTATCCGTCAACACATGGTGTGTTTGAAACGGCTATCGCTGAGGTCTGTGGCATGGTTCATGACGCTGGTGGTCAAGTATATTTGGACGGTGCTAATCTTAATGCCCAGGTTGGGCTGGCAAGGCCAGGTAAATATGGCGCAGACGTCAGCCATCTAAATCTGCATAAGACTTTTTGTATTCCTCATGGTGGCGGGGGCCCGGGCATGGGCCCTATTGGCGTCCGTTCTCATTTGACCCCCTTTCTGCCTCAGCATATCAACAAAATAGGAACTGCTTCTGTTTCCTGTCAAATCGCAGCTGCGCCATTTGGCTCGCCTTTGATTTTGCCGATATCCTATGGTTATATCCGAATGATGGGGCCAGATGGGTTGAAACAGGCCAGTCAGGTCGCGGTTCTCAGCGCAAACTATATCGCTGCCAGTCTCGAGGGCGCATATGACATTCTTTATCGCGGGGCAGGTGGTTTTGTTGCGCATGAGGTCATTATTGATATCCGGCCGTTTAAACAGGCTCTTGGCATTGACGCAGAGGATATTGCTAAGCGGCTTATTGATTATGGGTTTCATGCCCCGACCATGAGCTTTCCCGTGCCGGGAACACTGATGATTGAGCCAACTGAAAGTGAATCCAAAACAGAACTGGATAGATTTATCCAGGCTATGTTGTCTATTCGTGACGAAATCCGCCAAATTGAAGATGGAAAGTGGCCGGCTGATAACAATCCCCTTGTCAATGCTCCGCATACAGCAGCTTCTGCGCTTTCAGAAAACTGGGCACATCCTTATAGCCGAGAAACAGCGTGTCTGCCTGTTGCTAGACAGGCAACCTTTAAATACTGGCCGCCTGTTGCGCGGGTCGATAACGTTTATGGTGACCGGAACCTGATTTGCACTTGCCCGCCTCTCTCCTCATATAATGAGGTTGCTGAATAGCGTGACCGAAGGTTTATGTTGATATCAATTCTGACTTTACATCCGGTGATGGGCTGTGGGATTAAAGCGCTATGAATGACTGCTCGCAAATAGATTTTTCAACAGCGCCGCTTATTCTTGCGAGCCGTAAATCTAACTTGGCAATGGCACAGACGGATGAGGTGCGGCGCGCCATACTGCCTGTCCCAGCTGAAATTCTCGGCTTTTCTACCACAGGTGATGAGGTCCTAGACCGCCCCCTGGTCGATGTTGGCGGCAAGGGTGTTTTTATAAAAACATTGGAAGCCGCCCTGTTGGATGGGCATGCGGATGCAGCGGTTCACTCGCTTAAAGATATGGAAACACACATTGCGCCCGGTACAGAGATAGCGGCTGTTCTGCCCCGTGAGGACAGAGGAGATGCGCTGGTCGGCCCATATCGTACAATTGATGAGTTGCCGCTAGGAGCACGTGTAGGAACAGCCTCTGTCAGGCGTGCGGCCTGCCTGCGTCATCAACGCCCGGATTTAGAGATTGCGTTGCTGCGCGGAAATGTGAACAGCCGCATAGCCCGTCTGGATGCAGGTGAATTTGCAGCTATCATTTTAGCCATGGCTGGCTTGAACCGACTTCAGTGTGACTGTGACTTTCACCGTCTGGATGAGACCATTATGCCAGCAGCTGCAGCCCAGGGTGCGATTGCCGTGCAAATTACTTCCTCATCCGACAGCCGGACAGATGCAATACGGGCTTGTCTTGCTGCTGTACATTGTGCGCAGACAGCCGATTGCATTACAGCCGAAAGAGCGGTTATTGCTGCTTTGGACGGATCCTGCCGCACCCCTATATCTGCTATGGCTGAACTGGATTCTGTAGGCAGATTATCGCTGTCTGCAGCGGTGTTTTCTGCTGATGGGCAGGAGAAATTTGCTGCTGAAGCTGAAGGTAGCCGCGAGCAGGCACAAAAGATTGGCACGGAACTGGGACAGCGCTTGCTACAGATGTGTGGTGGCAAAGGATTCCTTGCCTGATGTTCTTGCTTGGCTGCAGCCACAATCTGCTAGCAGCTTAAGGAGGCTTTAAATGATTATCTGTCTGCGCCCCCAGCCTGATTGTGGTTCGGATGTTGCAGAGCTGACAAGAAGGGCTGTTCAGGCAGTGGCGCTGCCTATGCTACAGGTAGCTTATCTTCCTGCACCCCTAGTGCTGTCCAGCAGCGCAGGCCGGCAGAGTTTTTATAAGGGCATCATTATAACCAGCAAACAAGCTAGCCGTTATCTTGCGGAGCATGCTGACGTCTCTCCTGAGATGCGCCGTCTGCCAGTATGGAGTGTGGGCGCCGGCAGTTCGGAAATTCTACGACAGGTGGGGTTTGAAATTGCTTATACGGGCAATGGCAGCGCTGCTGATCTTGCTGATCAGATTTGCCAACAGGGAGCCTCTGAGCCCCTTTTGTGGTTTTCTGGTCGGGACGTTCATCTTGATATGGCGGCCCGTTTGAATGGGCAAGGGATCACGGTGAACCGTCAGGTTGTATATCATACAGACGCGCTGCTAACACCTTATCAGGCGGTTCAAGATCACCTTATGTCAGCAAAGCCAGCAGCCGTAATTATCTTTTCAGCGCGGACACTGACACAGTTTCGGCTGTGGCTGGCTGAATATGTTCCGGCAGCAAAACCAGCCCAACTGACGGTTCTGGCGGCCAGTTTTGGCCTGGCTAAACAGGCGCGTGAGGCGGGCTTTCTGGCTTTACAGGCAGACAGCCCTGACAGACAGGCTGTTCTGCATTTGTCCGTGTGCTGGTTTCAGCAGAAATTTGTAAAATAAAGCTCACAAAAATTGACCTGAAGGCCCTCTGCAGGAATAATCACATCGGACAAATACGTGCTTGATTATTGATCAGAGCTGCAGGGCAGATGGTTTTAAAACGAACTTCCAGTAAGAAGACAAACAGTCAGAAGACAAAAACAAAACAGCACTCTGCTGCTGAAACCGTTATTGAAGGTCAACTTTCCGATGCGCCTGCTCTTAACAAGCTGCGCCAAATATCACCTGTGACCTTGGCGTTGTTCTGTGCGGTGTTTCTGGCCCTTGGCTTATCGGTATGGCCTTATCTCGCACCGCTTTTTATGTCTTCATCAGATGATCATTGGCAGGCAGAGATGGAAAGACGGCTAAGCCAGTTTAGCGCAGATATGCAAATGTTGTCTGATCAACAGGCAGCACTTGCTGGCCAACTGCAAGCTTTTCAAGACAATCTATCTGGCCTTGATCAGCAGATAAAGGATACGACCAGCTCGGTTGTTCAGTTTAGTGATGTGTTAAGAACAGATATCGAAAAGATTGATGCACAATATGCTCATTTTGCAGAGCAGCTTGCCGCATTGACTAGTTCTGGGTCTGAAAAAGAAAAATCCAAACAGCCAGCTGACAGTTTGGCACCATCAGGCGAGCAGCCAAAAGCAGACGGCCTTCTACAGCATTTGCCAGAACTGGCTGTGCCCGATTTATCTCTGCCGTCTGTATCTGGCTGGTGGCAAGGAATATCAGACTGGCTTGGCCGGCTGGTATCTGTTGAACGGGTTCAGCCCGAACAGGGTCACCGATGATTCGATTGCTAGCATTTTTGGTCTTTTGCGTATTGGCTGCGTTTATTGCCAGCTGGTTGTCGGCACAGCAGGGCGTGACCGTCATCAACTGGCTGGGCTGGCGGGTTGAGATGATGACCAGTTTGCTGGTCATAGGCCTTTTTATAAGTCTCGGAGGGCTTATCCTGTTCTTTAAATTACTAGTCAGGGTAGTTAGCTGGCCGTCCTGGCTGGGACATAATTGGCAAGCCCGTCGTCGTCGCCGCGGTGATGAGGCGCTTGGCCAGGGCATGGTGGCTTTTGCTGCAGGTGATATGGCAGAGGCACGTAAATTGGCCCGGCGCGCAGAACGGTTGCTGGGGCACGGCGTACTACCTGATTTACTTTCTGCGCAGACAGCTAATGCAACTGGAGATGACAGGGCAGCGCGCCGTTATTTCAAATCCTTATCTGCACAGTCTAGCACCGCTTATTTTGGACATCTGGGATTAATGCGGCTGCATCTAGCTCAGGGTGAACTTGAAAAAGGGTGTATGGCTGCCCGTGCAGCTCTAACCGTAAAGGCAGACTCAACACCTGCGAATCTGGTCTTGTTGTCAGAGGATCTAAACCGTGAGAATTGGAAATCAGCCCTTGATCGACTTGAGAGAGTGCTCTCATCTAAGGACAGCTTTTTCACAGTAGCTAGCAGTCAGAAAAACACCCAACCTCTGTTGTCGTCTGATACTGCAAATTTTGCTGCTGGCCAGCTAAATAAACCTGAATTGCTGGCAGCCCATCTGTGCTTGAGTTTGGCTGAACAGCAGAAAGATGACAAAAGCCGGCAAACATATTTAGTGAAAGCTCTTGACTGGTCCCCTTCTTTTCTTGAAGCAATCATCAGACTGGCCCGATTGGAAGCAGCCTCTTCTCCACGCAAAGCATTAAAACGTCTGGAGACAGCTTTTAAAGCGGTTCCACATCAGCGTCTAGCTAATCAAATAGCAGAAGTGGCTCCAGATAATGACGGCCAGTTTGTTGCCCGCCTGTCTGGTCTTGCTGAACAGGCCACATATAAGGATGAAGCTCGCCTAATTGTTGCCGAAGCCGCTCTGAAAAGAGGGATTTGGGCGTCTGCATCTTCCGCTTTGCATTCGGTATCACAAAATGGCCATTCAAATCAGTATTATCTTCTTAACGCAGAACTGGTTGATAAGCGGGCTAAATCACTAGGGCAGTTACCAGATGATAAATCTGCCGCTGAACGTGAAGGAGCTTTGCTTGCAGCTGCCCATGCGCCGCGGGCTAGGCGCTGGCAATGTGGAGCTTGTGAGACAATTGTCCCGCAGTGGCAGATGGACTGCCCATCCTGCAAGAGCATTGGCCAGATTGACCTGCTAGCCCCTCAGGAAGCGAAGTAAGCAAGCTACCCAGGAAAAATAATTGTCAGTTGCATAAATATTGTCAGAATTGCATTTGATTTGTAAGATAACTTATGTTCGGCGTAGATGGACGAATGTGGAGTCCTGAGGCGATGCGAACAATGAATTGTTCTGGGAGAAAGAAATGAAAAAACTATTAAGCGCATCTGTGGCTTTGGCCATGATGGCAACACCCGTTTTTGCAGCTGATGTGAAACTGGGCATCATTCTGGGTTACACAGGCCCTATCGAATCACTAACACCTGATATGGCAAAGGGCGCTGAACTGGCCATTTCTGAGGCTAATGAGAGTGGCGAGTTTATGGGCGGCACTAATATTAGTTCGGTGAGGGGTGATTCAACTTGTATCGACTCCGCTGCTGCAACAGCAGCTGCTGAACGATTGATTACCTCTGACAAAATCAATGCCATGGTAGGTGCTGACTGTTCGGGTGTAACTACGGCGATTCTGCAAAATGTGGCAATGGCCAACGGCGTGGTTATGGTTTCCCCGTCAGCAACATCACCTGCTTTATCTACAATTGAAGATAATAATCTTTTCTTCAGAACTGCTCCGTCTGATGCTCGTCAGGGTGAGGTGGTAGCTGATATTCTTACCGAAAAGGGCATGATGTCTGCTGCAATGTCATATGTTAATAATGATTATGGCAAAGGGTTAGCAGATAGCATCAAGGCTAACTTTGAAAGCCGGGGTGGCAAAATTACCATTTCAGCGGCGCATGAAGATGGCAAAGGTGACTACAACGCTGAAGTTGCGGCGCTTGCACAGGCTGGTGGTGATATTTTGATTGTGGCAGGATATTTGGATCAAGGTGGTAAAGGTATCATCCAAGCATCATTGGACACAGGTGCGTTCGATATGTTCTTTATGCCAGATGGTATGATTGGCGACGCTCTACCTGCAGCCATTGGCCCTGATCTAAATGGATCAATTGGAACAGTACCTGGTACAGATAGCCCCGGTGCAGCTAAATTTTCTGATATGGCAAAAGCAGCTGGCTTTGCATCTGGTCCCTTTGCTCCAGAGAGTTATGATGCAGCTGCATTGATTCTGCTGGCCATGCAATCAGCAAAATCTTCAGATAGTCAGGTTTTTAAATCTCATATGATGAAGGTTTCTAACGCACCTGGTGAGAAAATTTTTCCAGGCGAACTTGCAAAAGGTTTGAAATATCTACGCCAGGGCCTTGCTATTGACTACGTCGGCGCTTCAGCAGTTGAACTTGTAGGTGCAGGNGAATCAGCTGGAAATTATGCTGAGATCGAAGTTCAGGGCGGTAAAAACGTGACTGTTGGTTATCGCTAGACATAAAACTCCTATTTAAAGCCCAGGCTGACCTTCATGCCTGGGCTTTGTTTTATATGCTGGTTGGTCTGATGATTTCGATCCGTAATATCCATAAATCCTTTGGCGGCATTCGTGCCGTGAATGGGGCATCTCTGAATATTGTATCAGGGTCAATTACNGGCCTCATTGGTCCAAATGGAGCGGGCAAAACTACTTTGTTTAATGTGGTAGCTGGCTTATATAAGCCTGAAGGCGGCCAAGTACTACTTGATGGTGAAGATATCACCGGCCTGCCACCGCATGAGCTTTTTCACAGAGGGCTTTTGCGAACCTTTCAGATTGCACACGAATTTTCAACATTGACGGTGCGTGACAATCTTAAAATGGTGCCTGCTGAGCAGTCTGGCGAACGGCTTATGGATGCATGGTTTAGGCCATCTGTGGTTCGTGAGGAAGAACAAAGGCTGGCTGAAAAGGCACAAGAGGTGATTCAGTTTCTGCANTTGGATGCTGTAGCTGATGAACTTGCTGGCCGTCTGTCTGGTGGTCAGAAAAAATTGCTGGAACTTGGCCGGACTATGATGGTNGATGCNAAAATCGTCTTTCTGGATGAAGTTGGTGCAGGGGTTAACCGCACTTTACTTAAGAAAATCGGTGATGCAATTCAACGATTAAATGTTGAAAAAAATTATACATTTTGCATGATCGAGCATGATATGGAATTTATCAGTCGCCTATGTGATCCGGTGATAGTGATGGCAGAGGGTGGTGTTCTTGCAGAAGGCACTGCTGCTGACGTGCGCAACAATGAAGATGTGATAGAAGCTTATCTTGGCACAGGTCTAAAAAACAGATAAAGGACGGCAGACATATGCATTATCTGTTCGGTGAGGCAATGACAGGTGGATATGGGGATGCAGATATTCTGCATGACTGTTCCATTGGCGTGGATAAGGGGGAAATTGCTGTGGTTGTTGGTCCNAATGGGGCTGGCAAATCAACAGCGATGAAAGCTGTTTTTGGCATGATAGGGTTGAGGTCTGGCCGGGTGATGATGGATGGTGAAAATATCACCGCCCTTAAACCTCAGGAACGGGTGCGCAAGGGCATGGGTTTTGTGCCGCAATCTAATAATGTGTTTCCGTCCTTGACTGTGCTTGAAAATCTGGAAATGGGCGCCTTTGTGCGCACAGATGAAGTTGCCGATACCCTTGCCCAGGTGTTTGATCTGTTTCCAATTCTCGAAGAAAAGGCCGCTCAACCTGCTGGCGAGTTATCTGGTGGCCAGCGTCAGCAGGTGGCTGTTGGCCGGGCGCTGATGACGCAGCCCAAAGTCTTGATGCTGGACGAGCCAACTGCAGGTGTGTCCCCGATTGTGATGGATGAATTGTTTAACCGGATCATTGAAGTGGCTCGCACAGGCATTGCAATCTTGATGGTTGAGCAGAACGCCAAACAGGCCCTGCATATAGCTGATAAGGGTTTTGTTTTGGTACAGGGGCGCAACAGATATACAGATACAGGGCAAGCCTTGCTCGCCAATAGTGATGTNCGCAAGGCGTTTCTTGGGGGGTAATTGTGCAATATGGATAGTCTGAATGCCCTTGTTGTGATTGCGAATTTTGTGGTTGTGCCGGGCCTTGCTTATGGNAGTCAGCTGGCCCTTGGCGCGCTGGGNGTGACTATGGTTTACAGCGTGTTGCGCTTTTCCAATTTTGCCCATGGCGAGCTGATGTCCTTTGGGGCCATGATCACTGTATTGCTGACCTGGTGGCTACAGGCACAGAATATTGGCCTCAGCGTTTTGCCAACCGCGCTTATCGCGATTCCTATTGCGATGTTGATAACGATTCTTTTGGCTCTGACCGTGGACAAGCTGGTCTTTTCCTATTACCGGCAAAAACGTTCAGAATCAGTGACCTATCTGATTGTGTCTGTTGGCGTAATGTTTACTATCGGCGGTTTGATCCGGTTTATTATTGGCCCAGCAGATAGGGTGTTTACCGATGGCCAGCGTTTTTTGCTTAAAGCGCGGGCATTCAAGAGAATGACCGGGCTGAATGAGGGGCTGGCCATCAAGACAACACAGGGAGTGACGATTTTTGTGGCTGTCATCGTTGTTGCGGTGATTTTCTGGTTCCTGAACAAAACTAAAACAGGGAAATCCATGCGGGCTTATTCTGATAATGAGGATCTGGCGCTATTGTCGGGGATTAACCCGGAGCGNGTGGTGATGATCACCTGGATAATTACTGGCGCGCTTGCGGCTCTGGCTGGTGCGCTTTACGGCCTCGACAAAAGTTACAAGCCCTTTACCTATCTGTCTTTGCTGCTGCCTATTTTTGCGTCTGCAATTGTTGGAGGTGTTGGCAATCCTGTAGGAGCGATCGTTGGCGGTTATGTTATTGCGTTTTCCGAATTATTCATNACTTTTGCCTATAAAAAAGTAGTGACTTATATGTTACCGTCAGCATGGGCNCCTGAAGGGTTGGTCCAGTTGTTGTCCACTGATTATAAAATTGCTGTATCTTTTGTGATTCTACTAGTTGTGCTTTTGATCCGCCCAACAGGGCTGTTTGCCGGAAAGACGATATAGGCCCCATGTTACCACAGCCCACACATCTGTTTTTTCTAAAGAACCGCATCTCTATTCTGTTTGGCATCATGGCAGTTTTGTTTGTCATTGTCGGGCAGTTGCAGAGCTGGAACCTGTCTCTGGCCATTTTAAATCTGTGTCTNATCTCTGCNATAATGACATTGGGGGCAAATATCCAATGGGGATATGCTGGTATTGTGAATTTTGGGATCATGGGATTTGCTGCGCTTGGTGGGCTGGCAGGAGTTCTCGTCTCTATGCCGCCTGTAAGGGCAGGCTGGCAGGCTGGTGGTATGGGTCTTTTAGGGGGCGGCGTGATTATTGTTCTGACCTCTGTTCTGGCTGTCTTTGCCTGGGGGCGCGTTAAGCACATTACTCACTGGCGGTACTGGATAATGACCGCTGTGATCCTCGCGGGATATCTTGTTATGCGAGCGATTGTAGATCCGGCTGTCGAAGCGATCGAATCAATTGAATCTGCCAAAGCGGGCCATATCGGTGGGTTGAATTTGCCGATTCTGGTGTCTTGGGTGGTCGGCGGTATTTTTGCGGCAGGAGCAGCTTATGTGATTGGGCGTNTNTCACTTGGTCTGCGTTCAGACTATCTGGCGATTGCCACTTTGGGTATTTCAGAAATTGTGATCTATGTTTTGAAAAATGAAGATTGGCTGGCGCGGGGCGTTAAGAATGTCAACGGATTGCCCCGGCCTGTGCCCTATGAAATTGACCTGCAGGCAGAACAATGGGTCATTAATCTAGCTAGTCGTTTAGATACAGATGTCCCAGAAATGTCCTCCATTATTGTAAAGCTATCTTATGCTGGTTTGTTCACTATTGTGTTGCTGATACTGTTTTGGTTGTTTGAGACAGCTCTNCGCTCGCCCTGGGGCAGAATGATGCGAGCTATCCGGGATAATGAGGTAGCTGCCAACGCTATGGGCAAACATGTAACGGCAAAACATCTTCAGGTTTTTGTTCTTGGATCTGCTGTTGTTGGGCTCGCTGGGGCGATGCTAACAACTTTGGATGGCCAATTTACACCTGCATCTTACCTCCCGCTCAGATTTACGTTCCTCATCTGGATTATGGTGATCGTCGGTGGATCTGGAAATAATTTTGGCTCGATTCTGGGTGGTTTTGTGATTTGGTTTTTTTGGATTGAATCCGANCCGCTTGGATTGTGGCTGATGGATTTCATTACCGCACCTCTCTCNGAAANCAGCGCTTTGCGAGGTCATCTTCTGGCTAGTGCGGCCCATATGCGTCTAATGACAATGGGGTTAATAATGTTGCTGATGCTAAGATTTGCACCGCAAGGACTGATCCCTGAAACAAAACGTTGANGGGTTATATCTTNAAAATAGCCGAAAAAGTAGGCTCATGGTATTAACAGGCTTGGCTAGCTTGAATTGTCGACAAACATCATAAAACGGCATAAAGAGCCCTTGGGCTTTGATGTGATGACACGCAGTGATCTAGCTTGAACTACAGATAATCGGCCTGGAGAATCAGGTTGTGAGATACAACTTATTCATTAATTTTAGACAGCTGCCAGTTTAACCTTGTTTCCAGGGTAAGTTACAATATTTCCAGCCATTTATGCTGGCCCGCTGACTTTTTGGGCCAACCTCTCCTTCAAAACCATCTTCAATATTTACTAATTTGGTGAAGCCTGATTCGGCTAAGCTCTGACAGGCCGCCGCAGACCTTAGACCTGACCGGCAGATAAGATATAAAGGCGTGTCTGTGCTGGCAATCCTTCTGACTGCAGGTAAAAAGTCTGGGTTAGGCTGCCCGGCTGAGTCAACCCATTCAATAAAAATGGTTTTTTGGGGATCATCTGGCAGAACAGGCACCCCGACATAAACCCATTCAGCTTTNGTTCGGCAGTCAATCAGCACAGCATTTGGTTTAGCTTGCAGGCTTTCAAATGCAATCTTGGGGGGCTGTCTTTCAAAACATTTCATCTGCGAACCCTGATCTGCGCCCAGCATTTACCTGCTCGATAACTGATAACAAATCTGTCCAAAACGTGCAATTGGGCTTTGTGATTTTTGGTTTGCTATGACATTCTTGGTCACAAAGAGGTCCAGGAGAGCAAAATCATGTTTAAAGCCGTTGTGATGAAACAAACAGAAGGTCGCCAGCCGATTATGACNATTGAAAATCTGGAAGATAGTTTTCTGTCAGCTGACGGTGAGGTAATTGTGCGTGTTCGTTATGCTGGATTGAATTATAAAGATGGACTGTGCTTGAACGGTCAAGGCGGTTTGATCCGGGAATTTCCGAGAATTCCTGGTGTTGAATTTGCAGGGGAAGTGCTTAAAAGCCAAGATAACCGCTATGCTGTTGGCGATCAGGTCATTGCAACAGGGTCTCGTATTGGTGAGATTTGGCATGGNGGTTATGCNGAAAAAGCATCTGTNAAAGGAGACTGGCTTGTGCCCNTACCAAANGGNATGGATATGCGNCAGTCAATGATCTTTGGCACTGCNGGCATTACTGCNGTTTTNGGTCTTCAGTCACTGGAACGTCATGGTTTGACCCCAGACAAGGGTAAGGTTCTTGTGACAGGCGCTGCTGGTGGCGTAGGGTCCTTTGCAATCGCTTTGCTTGCAGCTCTCGGCTATTCCGTGGCTGCTGTTACAGGTAGGATAAAGGAGTCAGGTGACTATTTACGAAGCCTAGGTGCGGAAACACTCGTTCCTAGAAAAGAACTAGCAGAAAACATTAAACGACCCTTGGAATCGGAGCGCTGGGCAGGGTGCATTGATAATGTGGGTGGTGAAATGCTGGCCCGTATTCTTGGACAGTTGAAATATGGCTGTTCTGCTGCGGCCATTGGTAATGCTGGTGGCCATCAAATGCCGGCAAGTGTAATTCCGTTTTTGCTACGTGGCGTCAATCTCCTGGGGATTGATTCGGTTAACCAGCCATATAACAGCCGGGTTCAGGCCTGGTCGAGATTGGTGGATGATTTTCCGCTGGATAAGCTGGACAGCATTGCAACTGAAATTACACTTGAAAATCTCGAAACAGCTGGCAAGGATATCCTGAACGGAAAAATTCAGGGCCGCTATGTTGTCTGTCTCTAACTAACAGAAGAAATCAGGACCGGCCTCGGCTTGATTACATGGGCATTAAAAGAACAAAACAAGCCTTTTAGGTTCGGATTTATATGTTTTTCTGTCGCTCGCAGAATGGGCAGAAGCTTTTTGACCGAA